>NZ_JAUBVE010000005.1:76972-158968 GCF_036705715.1 Microcoleus sp. AT3-D2
AGACAACGAGAAGAACAGAGACAACGAGAAGAACAGAGACAACGAGAAGAACAGAGACAACGAGAAGAACAGAGACAACGAGAAGAACAGAGACAGAGACAACTAGAATTACAGAGGATAACAGTAATTAATCTTGCTAGGAATCGAGTCCAACAGCTCTCAGTACAGGGAGTGGTAGAGTTAGAGCTTGCTAAAGAGTTTATTAGGGAATCGGCGTATTGGGATCATCCTACTGGTTCTCTAGTTCGTGCGCCGAAACACGCTAAGCGCATATATGATAGCTATCGTAATAATTGGGTAATCGATTTTGGAGCTAATTCATTTTTAGTTGGTGCTGCCATCTATCGTTGTCAACAAGTTTTATTAGAGTTTCTGGAAAAAGCTGAGTGTAGAGACGTGATGCCTATACTTCAACTTCGAGAAAAATTAGAACTTATTGTTCGAGGGTCAGTATCTAATCACGGAGGTGATGAATACAATGGTTATTATCCTGTGGATGACAATTTCATGCGATTTGGGACTCAAGCTATCAATATTTACGATTTTGTGAATTTGATTTTTAGCAAAGGTGGTATTGATAACCGCTTAACGAGTTTGATATAGATAACCTCGGTATAGGTTACGAGAGATGAGGAGAAGTGTTATTTGAATGACAGTGTTATAAGATATACTTGAAAGACCATTTAAAAAATAGAGGCAATTCGGAAACAAATGCAACCACAAGAACACAAGAAAGAAGTAGTTAAGGCTGTCAGAGCTAAAGTCCAACAGCTCTCAGTACAGGGTGAGGTAGAGTTAGAGCTTGCTAAAGAGTTTATTAGGGAATCGGCGTATTGGGATCATCCTACAGGTTCTCTAGTTCGTGCGCCGAAACACGCTAACCGCATATATGATAACAATCGAAATAATTGGGTAATCGATTTTGGAGCTAATTCATTTTTAGTTGGTGCTGCCATCTATCGTTGTCAACAAGTTTTATTAGAGTTTCTGGAAAAAGCTGAGTTTGGAGACGTGATGCCCAGACCTCAACTTCGAGAAAAATTAGAACTTATTGTTCGAGGGTCAGTATCTAATCATGAAGGAGATGAATACGATGGTTATTATCTTGTGGATGACAATTTCATGCGATTTGGGACTCAAGCTATCAATATTTACGATTTTGTGAATTTGATTTTTAGCAAGGGGGGTATTGATGACTCCTTATTCGATTCGGATCGAGAGAACTAAGGTAGAGGTTGCTACCCTAGATTACTTTATAGATGTTTGACGTTCTAAATCAGGATATGAAGGTTTCCTGATGTGGTTTCAATACTTACAGGCTCTAGGCGGGGAAATACCCCAAATTCTCTCATAGAGCCTTGAACGGATTCAAGTTGCAATCAACCTAAATCCCTATCAGGGATTGAAACATGGCCTTAATCAGGTTGAGGGTGGAGATTTTCACTAATCGGTAGGTGGTTAGATGAATGCTAACCAATTAGCTATTGATCCGCCCTTAAACCTCTCCACTCAAAATCTGTTGAACCGTCAAACTTAGCTGTGGAAACATCGGAGATACGATCGCCTCTCCATCCCGAAATACCCCAACCTCAACATATTGCCCCTCCTCAAGCCGCAAAACCGTCACTACTTGTTCAATTGGATCGATCGCCCAATACTCTGCGATGCCCCGCGCTGCGTACTGAGCTCGTTTGCGATCGTAATCCCGATCCCTGCCCAGTCTACCCGGACTGACTACCTCCACAACAAACCGAGGAGGCAACATATCGAAAGTGATAGTTAGCCTGGTTGCTGTCAGCGGAATGTGTTCAGGTTCCAGAATTATCAAATCTGGGTAGCGGTTGGCGGCATCTCCCGATCCTCTTCGAGGGCTTCGCCAACGCAAAACGGCAACTTGAACCTCGCAATTATGCGTTTTAATCAGTCTAAGTGGCACTAGCCCGCTGCTAGCCAGATAGAAAAATAGATAATTAGCAATGAAATTATTAGGTTCAGATTCTGGCGGCAAAGCGATTAACTCCCCATCAATTAACTCATAGCGTTGATCCGTATCATTTGAGTAATTAAGGTACTCGTCAAAAGTTAATTTTTTAGATTGAGCTTGTACCATAAAATTACCTTCCTTAATTTATTCGTCCCTTGCTGCTGGGAGTTTGTTTATATAGAAACGGTTTCAACCGCCGAAGGATCTCAATCAAATCTGCTGTGCAAGTTAGACAGGTGTCCCAGCCTCCATCGACAATCAACCCACAAGTGACATATTAATAACTATCACAGTTCAAATCCTCTGGAATATTAAAAATGATTTCAGATAAATTTCGACGCGAGTTGCGAGAACAAGCCAAACTCTGGCAAGCAGAAGGACTCATCGACACTTCATTCTACCAACAACTTTCCGAACGCTACCAATTCAACACACTCGAAACCGCCTCCCGCAACCGATTCCTCAGCATTCTGATGAGTCTCGGCGGCATTCTCCTCGGTATAGGAGTCATCACCTTTGTAGCGGCAAACTGGCAAGTTTGGTCACGAGAAGTGAGAGTTGCACTGCTGCTAAGTCTTTTCGTAGCAGTCAATGCAGCAGGTTTCTATCTGTGGCGAATTCCCCCATCCCGAAGCCAAAACTCCCATCCAAATATGCCCGCAACAAAAGGGCGAAACAAACTCCTAGGTGAAGGATTGTTGCTATTAGGATCTCTGATTTTAGGAGCAAATATGGCATTGATGGCGCAAATGTTCCACATTGGCGGTTCTTCCTACGGACTTTACCTCACTTGGGGAATCGGCGTGCTCGGAATGGCTTACAGTTTGCGGTTGACTTCCTTGGGCGTTTTGTCCGCACTTTTAATCGGTTGGGGCTATTGGTTTGCCGTGTTAGATTGGTCTTCCAAAGTCGAGTTTTCTTGGCTGGAAGTTTTGGTGCGGCAAATGCCGATCGCAGCCAGTATAATGTTTGTGCCGCTGGCTTATTGGTGTCGATCGCGTGCTATTTTTGCCATAAGTGCGATCGCGATAATTTTTTCCCTACAAGTTTCTATAGTCCAAGGGTTAAATCCAACCTGGAGTGCTGCAATTTTTTGTGCCCTACCGCCCGCTTTGCTGTGGGGATACGACGATGCAATCTGGCCACAGGTACGCAGCAAGCTGTTTCAACCTACCGCCCGCAGTTTAGCCCTGCTGTTTCTCGCCGGTTTGTTTTATGTTCTTTCTTTCCACTGGTTGTGGCAAGATTCGCCGAATCCTGGGCAAACTGAGCCGGATTGGGTTTTGCTGACAAATGTGGCTGTTTTGGGCGGTTTCACGCTGTTTGAGTGGCTGCGTTTGGGACGTTTGGAACTCCGGCGACCAAAACAAAAAGCAGTGGATTTGACCACAAGTGCGATCGGCATTTTCATCCTCGCCAGTGCCTTAATACCGCTTTTTCACCTCAATTTTACTCCCATTCCGCAATTAGCGACTTTTCTGTTCAATGTTTTATCATTTCTGCTCGCGTTCGGCTTAATTCGAGAAGGTTTAGCATTAGGAAACCGCCAGACTTTTTGGGGAGGCATGGTATTAATTACCCTGCAAATTATCAACCGAGTCTTTGAATATAACACAGGATTGTTGCTCAAATCTTTTGTCTTTGTTTTGTGCGGAATAGGCGTAATTGCTGCGGGTTTGTGGTTCGAGCGTCACTTCGCAAAAATCCCCGATGAATAGGAGCATTCTACTATAGTGCGATCGTCCCCCTTGCACTGCACTCGGAAGATGATTATGCCGATTCAAAGCTCAACGATATTATTCTGCGAACCAATTCCCAATTCCCAATATGAACACCGAACATCCAGATTTAACACCTCCCAGTTCCGAAATAGCAAATACCAGCGCTAATCCCCCATCATTCACCCTTCCCCCGGAAGCAAAACGCCTTCCTGCGTGGCGAATGTGGGTTCCTTTACTCTTGCAAATCGGACTAATTGCCGCCGTACCCGCCACCGCCGTTTACACTTTTATTACTGGCAAAACAGTTGTCCTGCAAACAGCACCAGTAGATCCTTACGACTTTTTGCGCGGATATTACCAAGTTTTGAGATATGATATTTCCGATCGCACAAATCTGCAAAAACTCCCCGGCTGGAAAGATTTACCTGCCGAAAAAACACCTTGTCCGCCCGCAGTTGTTTGTCCACAAAATACGCACAGTATCACGCCACAAACCAGTTTTTATGTAATCTTAGAAGCGCCAAAAGCGGCGACTAATCCCGGCCGCCCCCAAGCTTGGAAACCCGTCCGCGTCAGTCTGGAAAATCCCGTTAATTTGCCCGCCAACCAAATCGCAATTAAGGGCAAATATAACGGTTTCCTGATGGAATACGGCTTAGAAACTTATTATATGCCAGAGGATCAAAGGGAAAAAGTCAATCAGGAGATTAGCCAAGCTCAAAGCAGCCAGCGACAATCTTTTTTGGTAGAAGTAAAGGTTGACAAAACAGGCCATGCTGTGCCTGTGAGTTTGTGGGTGCGCGATCGTAATTATCGATTTTAGCCAATAAGGCCAAAAGGTCGATCGGTCTTTTGCCCTTGTTTTGAGTATTTTAGCTTAGGGATGGGGCCGAGGTTGGGCGATTCCCTACCGCAACGGGCCCGCAGGCACGTTGGGGATAGCTTCGCTCGCGCAGACATTTCAATTGCCGACAACCCAGGAGAATCTATTAAGATATATAAGACTTGTGCAAATCTTGCCAGTTCAAGGGCGCAAGTCATGACTCTACTGGAGCTTCTCATGTTAGCCGAGCTAATCTCAGCCAGACGAATACTCAAGACCAAACTCCTCGACTTCTTAGGACTTCCCGAAAATTGCCCAGACAAAACAGATCATCTCGTCAACCGAATTGTATCCCTGCTGGAAGCAAATCCCGCCGAACAAGAAAGATTTTGGGAGACATTCAAAAGTGAATTAGCCGTCGATCCGGTAGAATTAGAAACAATACTCAAGTGTTCGCCAGCAGAACGCCAGCAGTGGATTGAACAAGAAAAACTCCCTATTTTAGAATACCGCTCTTTCCGCAAATCAGGAATCCATCTAGAATATCCCGTTCACGACAGAAGATTCATCTTAAGTCTAACGCCAACCGATATTAATAATTGGCGCCAAGAACCCAAAGGACTGATTAAAAGTAATCACCAAATACCCACCCCAATCAATATAGAAAAGCCTGAAGAAAACGAACAATCGCGATTAGCTTTTAGTTCAGCTTGGGAAAAAATCATTGCCGACTGGAAAGAACAAGGTTCGGCGGAAATTTCAGCAACCTTCCAGCTAGCTTACTGGACAGTTTGGGCGTCGCGGTGGGCCAAAGAAAATCAGCTCAACAGCTTTAAAGCAATTAAATATAAGGAAATCTACGAAACTCACCAGCAGGAATGGTATCAGCGAAAAAATCAAGCAGTCAAGTTACTGATTGAAATGCCCTACGCCATGCTTTACTTCTACCGTCCGGCGGATTCTGACAAATTATATCTCGAACTGTGCGACGACCACGAGGAAATGATGAAAGATGCCTACTATTGGGATAAGTGGGATTTTTTCTATCAGAACCGCAAACTTGTAAATAAGTGCCGCGAATGTGTGTACTGCGAAACCAAAGATTATTACTCGCTTTACTACCTGGAAATCAAAAGCGACAAGTTTCCCGATTATAGCTTTTCTTTCCACACGCCTTACACCATAGGCAGAAAATTTTTGCCGCATCCAGAAACGCTGCCTTATGTCGAACACGTAGAACAGGACGGCATTTTTCGCTTTGGCCGCCCGCTGCTGGAACAAGAGAAAGCTATTCACACCGAAAAGGATGTATTGCTCAAGTTTGAGGCGGCTTTGGCAGAAGCGAAAAAGTTTGTTTAGTCATTAGTCATTAGTCATTAGTCATGAAGGATTAGCGATGAGTAGACATTCTTCATTTTAAAAGTAAGAATTCAGCAGTATTTAGTCAATAATTTGCGCGTCCATTACTAATGACTAATGACTGCTGACTAATGACTAATAACTGCTGACTAATGACTTTTGAACTTGGATTACTTGAATGCTGGCGCCAGCATAAAGTTTGGGTTGTGCAGTTACTTCGGAATTGTACGATCGCCATCCTACCTCTGCCAACAAACTCCCCAAGTCAGTTTCAGTCTCAAACAACCACAAAAATACAGCCAACCCTGGCAAAAATACCGGATTTGTGGGTCGATGAAAATCTACCAAAATGAATAGACCACCGGATTCGATCGCGCGGTATACTGCCTGAAAGATTTGTCGCAATTGCGCCCATTGCATTTCGTGCATCGCAACGCTGCTGTGTACTCCTGTCAAACTGACAGTCGGCAAAAGCTTCTAAATAATAATTGGCTGATGGTACATTTTTCCTTGCCCGTTGCAGAGATAATGGCGAAGCGTCAAGCCCTGTGACATCCTGGGAATATTGCACCAGAAATTGCGTAGTTTGACCGCTGCAGCAGCAAAGGTCTAAAACTTTAGTTTCTGCGCTGACGGTCAAATTTTGTAAGGCTAGTTGGCCCAAACGAGCCTCGCCGCCTACGCTCAAAGCAGCAAGACGCGCGATCGCAATCCTAGAGACACTGATACCGATAACTTAAATCTCTAAAAATTGTTGCCATAGTCAAAATTATGTATACCTTGCTATCGACTTAAGATATTATTAAGTTATATGATAAAGATAAGTAACAGAACTGAGACGATGGGAGAGCTGTAACCGCTATGGGTCGTGTGGGAGTATTGCTATTAAACTTGGGCGGGCCAGATCAAATCGAGGATGTCCGTCCTTTCCTGTTCAACTTGTTTGCTGACCCGGAAATCATTCGCATTCCGTTTCCGTGGATGCAAAAACCGCTCGCCTGGTTGATTTCGACCCTGCGCTTTCAAAAATCCCAGGAAAACTACCGCCAAATCGGGGGCGGCTCTCCTTTGCGGCGGATTACCGAGGAACAAGCCCTAGCCCTGCAAGAACTCTTGCAAGAAAAGGGACAGGATGCTCGAGTATACGTGGGGATGCGCTACTGGCATCCTTTTACTGAAGAGGCGATCGCCAAAATTAAGCGCGATCGTATCGAACACTTGACAATCTTGCCGCTGTATCCTCAATTTTCCATCAGCACCAGCGGTTCTAGCTTCCGGCAGCTAGAAGAAATGTGGGGCAAAGATCCTGACCTCAAGGATATACAATATACCGCGATTCCTTCTTGGTATCAGCGGCCTGGTTACATTCAGGCAATGTCGGAATTGATAGCCCAACAACTAGACCACAATCCGAATCCCGATCGCGTTCACATCTTTTTTAGCGCCCACGGCGTCCCCCTCAGCTACGTAGAAGAGGCTGGAGACCCCTATCAGCGCGAGATTGAAGATTGCACTCGTCTGATTATGGAACATTTGGATCGATCGAACGAACACACTCTAGCTTATCAAAGTCGGGTTGGCCCGGTGGAATGGCTCAAGCCTTACACCGAAGACGCCATTACCGAATTGGCAGAGAATGGAGTGCAAGATTTGTTGGTAGTTCCAATTAGTTTCGTTTCCGAACACATCGAGACTCTACAAGAAATTGACATGGAGTATCGAGAATTAGCAGAAGAATCGGGGATTGAGAATTTCTACCGAGTGCCCGCCCTGAATACTCATCCGGTGTTTATTGAAGCCTTGGCCGATTTAGTCATCGAGTCGATCGAATCTCCCAGCGTTAAATTCTCTGATGTTATACGCCCTTCCAAGACAGTGAAAATGTACCCTCAAGAGCAGTGGGAGTGGGGTTTGACCACGGGGGCGGAAGTCTGGAACGGTCGTGTGGCGATGATTGGTTTTGTGGCACTATTGCTGGAGTTAATTACGGGTCAGGGCCCGCTACACTCGATCGGATTGCTTTAAATTGACAGTTGACAGTTGACAGTTGACAGTTGACTGTTGGCTGTTGACAGTTGACTGTTGACTGTTGACAGTTGACTGTTGTGACAAATGACTAATGATATAAAATCAGTTGCGATCGGAATTATTCATCTCTCTCTTCTCTTCCTGGGCGCCCTCTGCGGTCTCTGCGGTTAAATCATTCCGAAACAACCGTAAACGATATGACTAATCACCAATAGCTAATCACCAATAACTAATCACTAATTAATCAGGATCGCGCTTGTGGCGGCGGGGATTTCCCCTATCGCCCGGTATTCCCTGACTTTTGTACCAGCGATACCACTCTTTAGAACTGCGAATTGCCAGCCACAGCAGCGTCATCGCAACTAACCCTCCCTGCCGTGGTGCGTCAAAGGCAAACAAAACCAAGGAAATGCACAGAACATCTTGGAGGAAAATCACCCAAATCGGCAAACCCCGCAGCCGGTAAAGCCATCCTGCTTGTACCAGTTGCAGCACGAAAGCCAACAAACCTCCGACAACACCAATAATCCACAGCATCCAAGGGTGAACAATAATTTCCTCGATCGAACTTACTTGAGCGATCGCAATTCCCATAATTGCTCCTACAATAGGGCTGAAAATAATTTGCACAATTTGCAGTACCCGCTGTCCTACAAAGGTTTTAGAAGCAAATAACTCTAACAGCGACCAACTCACCAAGATGGTGATAGCCACCTGGGGGGGAACCCCCGACAATAAAGGTATTTCCGACCACAGTTTGTCAATCCGCAACAAACCAATTAACAGCAGGGGCAGGGCAATTCTCATACCCCCTGCCGCAGACGCAGAGAGCGCGGCTAGGAGTCCAACCATAATAATAATAATTCAGTTTCTAACGTCAGCTAAAGCCTCGATCTATTTCAGAATTTAATTTCCCTGATGGCTGGTTGTGATTTGAACTAGCTAACTCAAATTTCGGCTTGAGCTTTAATATCACCTTCTATTGTAAGTGTATCTGCTTAATCGCTGCTTGGCACTGCGATATTGTTGATCGACACAAGGCAGTTGACTGTTGTCAGAAGAAAGGAGGCAGCATTCAACCAGGATTGTGATTAAATTAGCTTAAGCACCCGAAGCCTTCTTCTGACAACAGTCAACAGTCAACAGTCAACAGTCAACTAACTTCTTATGTCTGAATCATTATTTGCCGATGCCAGCCGCCGATTAGAACGAGCCTTAAAATATGTGTCGCTTTCCGAGGATACGATTGAAAGGCTGAAACACCCCAAATCTAGTTTAATTGTATCGATTCCGGTGCGGATGGATGACGGTTCCCTGCGAATTTTCCAAGGTTATCGGGTGCGCTACGACAATACCAGAGGCCCGTCTAAAGGAGGAGTGCGCTATCATCCGGGAGTATCCCTTGATGAAGTGCAATCCTTAGCATTTTGGATGACGTTTAAATGTGCAGTTTTGAACTTGCCTTTTGGAGGAGCCAAGGGCGGAATTACTCTCAATCCCAAGGAATTGTCCAAACTGGAATTGGAACGGTTGAGCCGGGGCTATGTCGATGCGATCGCAGATTTCATCGGGCCCGATGTAGATATTCCCGCGCCGGATGTCTACACCAACCCCATGATTATGGGTTGGATGATGGATCAGTACAATATTATTAAGCGGCAGCTTTCTCCAGCGGTTGTGACTGGTAAACCAGTGACAATTGGCGGCAGTTTGGGCAGAGATACGGCAACAGCAATGGGTGCTTTTTTTGTAGTACAAACTATTCTACCCAAATTTGAGCTAAATCCTCAAGATACAACTGTAGCGGTACAAGGTTTTGGTAATGCAGGTGCCGAAATAGCTGAACTGCTCTGGAAAGCAGGTTACAAAATTGTTGCTGTCAGCGATTCCCAAGGGGGCATTTATGCTAAACAAGGGCTGGATATCCCCAGTATTCGAGGCTTTAAAGACTCTCACAAAGGTATCAAAGCTCTTTACTGCGAAGGTTCGGTTTGCAATATTATCGAACACGAAATCTTGACAAATGAACAGCTTTTAGCATTAGATGTAGACGTGCTGGTTCCAGCAGCTTTGGAGAATCAAATAACTGAAGCGAATGTTAATGATGTTAAGGCTAAGTTTATTTTTGAAGTAGCTAACGGGCCGATTGATTCTGCTGCTGATTTGGTTTTAGAAGCGAGGGGAATTCAGGTAATTCCTGATATTTTAGTCAATGCCGGAGGCGTAACGGTTAGTTATTTTGAGTGGGTGCAAAATCGCAGCGGGCTTTATTGGACGCTGGAGGAAGTCAACCAGCGGTTGAAGCATAAAATGGTCGAAGAAACAGAAGCAATTTGGAAAAAATCTCAGGAATTGTCAGTTTCCATGAGAACTGCTGCTTATGTGTACGGGTTAAATCGACTCGGAGAAGCGATGAATGCGAAGGGAACGCGGGATTATTATGTGAACGGTTGAGAAATAAAATCCCCGACTTCTTCTGGTTATGTTCGTGAAATATCGAAGTAATTTCAGAAGTCGGGGATTTGGCTATTGGCTATTACATAGCCTTAGTCTCCGGCATCAAACACTTATCTGAATCGCAGCCCGCCGGCCCCGAATCCATCATTTCACCCAAGTCATAGCGACTCAAAGCCGCGTGAAAAATATCAATTTCGCGGCGCGCTAAAGTCTCTTCAACCATCTTGGTGTAAATTTCCTTGCTCACCGGTTCAAAGGGCAGACGCGGGAAAGTTTCAAGAGCATCAAACCTAGCCAAAAGCGCTGCGGAAATGTAGCCTTCATCATCGCGAATGGCTTCGTAAATCCGCGTACCCAAACTTTCAACTTCATTTTCCCGCAACTCAATCGTGGCAGAAGTGTTATGTCTGACATAGAACTTTTGCACCTGCATATAAAAGTCCATTTGTGCCGCCGCTGAGAACTTGTTAATGTCAATTTCATCGGCTCCCGGCAAGTCAGCCCAACTTACCGCAACAGGTATTTCTACCAGCCATTCTGTACAGCGTTCATCGAAGGGATTGTTCAGCAAATTGCCGTTTTCATCTTTGTCGGATTGAGACGGAATCACGTTGTATCCGTAGTCGATGCAGGCGAGGGCTACGGGGTCGTTTTTGCCGAAAGTGATTCGGCGAATGAAACGCTGGGCTTTCGGCGGATGCCACCCCGGCGAAGCACCTGTCAGCAGAGATTTAGTACCCGATGGTTGAACCGTTGTGCAGCGATTTGGGCGTTTTAAGGAATGGCGATCGCAATAATCCCATACTACCCGATTCACAATCTCGCGCCAACCACTCAAATACTCTTCTTCCCGCTGTTTAAAAGCGATTCCTTGCGGAGTTTGCGGGCGACCTTCCACCCACCAGCGCAGCCACTCAACGCCAAAAGCGTGAACGAAGAAATCGAACAATCCCGTGAAAGATACGCCGACAATCGGGTCTAGTTCGCGGCTGTATTGATAGCGGGGTTCAAGAAATTTGTGATTGAGAAGTACCGCGACAGATAGAGCCGCCGCCTTGAAAGCTTCCTCCTGTTCTTTGAAGTTGTAAGGGTCAATTTGATTGAGGTGGATCTCAGAAAGATTACAGTTTCCAGCTAGGGTATTGCCGAAAACTCCCTTATGAAACTCTGGTTCGTTGAAGCAGTAAGTATCGTGCAATCCTGGTAATTCTTCGACACTTCTGACCACTTGCCATTTACCTTTGTGTTTAGCATTCGTCCCTTTGCTCACATCTAACCGCTGACAAGGAATTTCACCACAGTCAGTAATTTGCAAGTAATACAAATCCCGACTTCGGACACCGTAATTAGTAATTGACCCTTGATGAGCGCAAAGATTTAGCGACGAACGAATACCACATTTGGTCAAAAGTAACTGAACTCTGAAAGCGCGATCGCGGTCAGAAATATAAATTCTGATACCATTACTGTGGGTATTCGAGCCGTCAGTATCGGCTAATCCAGCAATAAAATGTAAAATTGCTTGCCGATTCCAGCTCGCAATTAAATTTAGTGCTTCTGGGTTAACTTTCAAACTTTTCAGCAACTCTCCAGAAAAGCTCAAGTTAGTTACATCGGTAAAAGCAGGTAAATAGTCATAGCTTCTTTCTGGAAACTTATTTCCTGCTACTGATAATGCCATTTTGTGTTCGTAAAGTCGAACTTTCGCATTGTCATTTTTGTCTGTAGTCCCATCTCCTACAGCCACCCCCAAAGTGTAAGCATAACTTGAATCGATATTCAAGCCATCTTCATACTGAATTGTAAAAGGTTCAGTATGAATGCTATACCGACTTGTATCCATCAAGTCTTTGGTTTGAACTTCTCTGTAAACTTTACCAAAGCGATCCTTGACAAAAAAGCGATGATATTCTGTGGCATCCAGATAAGTACCATCACCAAACTTTACACGATAAAGTTTGCGTCGCCCGCCACAATTATCACTCGCTGTCTTAAATGGTGTGACGCAGCTCCATCTTTTACCATTCCAAATCTCAATTTCAGTTCCAAGAACGTCCTTTATTTTATGCAGTCCGTCTCTAGTAATTAGCAGAGTGTCGCCACTGACACAATGAAAATTAGAGCCGATGATTTCACCACACGGGTTTAAGCCCACACGGACTAACCGATGCTCTAACTCGCCAGCAGTCATGTTAGGATGGCGTTCCTGCAACCACTCTTTAGCTTTTCCTTCGTCGTAAGCTTTCAAAAACTCACTTCTAAGACTCGGTGTTGAAAGTAAATCAACGTTAGATCGAGCTACAGCTTCCCCGGCCCATTGAATCGCACCTTCGCCGCTATAATACTGTTTGCGGACAGCATCAATACATTCTTCTAATGTAGGTTTGGTATGGAAAACTCGCGTATGGTTAGCCATCCGAAGGGCATCGCGTTCTGGATCTATTCTCCAGTTGCCGCTTTCATCTTGTTGCCACAGATTGTTTTTAGCATTTGCGGCCAGTTCGTCCTCAAAAGAAAACTGACGCATTCCGGCCGATCTTCTAATATTTCCAGCGACGATCGTGACCGCCGCTTCATCTATCAAAATGCAGCATTCAACTGAATTTAACTGCCGCCCTAAAGCTTTATTCAAAATTGCCGCACAGCGCTGATAAAGGTCGGGCAATTTCACCGGATTTGCTACTCCGCCAAAACCTTTTAAAGGTTCTCCCACGGGGCGAACATCGCTCAAATCGATGAATACTTGAACTTCTCCTGCAAATCTTTCATCTGTGGATAATTCCAGCAAAGTTTGATAGGAGTTTACCCAACCCTGGCGAGAATCTCCGACATAAATAGTGGCGGTTTTTTCTACTATTTTTACCTCGGTTTCTTGACGGCGCAACTCGGCGGGTGTAGAGCCGATTTCGCCTTGCATGGTTAGGGTTAAACGGTTGCGAATCGGCGGCAGTTGGTTGATATATTGTGGTTCCAAGACTGCCCCTGTGCCACAGCCCATCATTGCCAAATCCATCAACAAACCAAAGGCGCGCCAATCGAGAATATTTGTTGAGGAGCAATTATATGCGCCGGAAAAATTCTCTGGTTGCTCGATCCATTTGCTGCCACCTACCCACAGCCAGCGGCCTGAAGCGAGGGTTTTGAGCTGGTTTTGCATCCGGTGCAGCAGTTGTGTTTCTTCGGGGGTGAGGTTTCCCAGCTTTTGCAGCCCCTTGACTGTTCGATCGCACACTTCCTCCCAAGTCTCCCGCCCTGTCTCGGTACGGCGACTGTAAGTCCTAAAAAATACTGGATTGGCTGCGGGTGCTGTTTCGGGAAAATCGGACAGGTTGCGTTTCTCGCTGGCACTCGATCGCTCTAATTCTCGAACCATAGGTTGTGTACTGACGTGTCGGAATATATCAAACTACGAATATACAACAGGATTCAGATTTAGGGTGAAAGCTTGACAAATTTGACAATTTGCACTAAATATGGGGCATCTGTCGATTTTAGATTTTAGATTTTAGATTTTCGATTGCAGAAAGCCATCCTACTTCGATTTGGGATTTGGGATTTGAGATTTGAGATTTTAGGGTGAAAGCTGGACAAATTTGACAATTTGCACTAAATATGGAGCATAGAAGTGTACAAGCTTGATCGGGCGAGATACTCAAAACTTGACGAAAAAACCCGATTTCTTCCAGAAACCGGGTTAATCGCAAATGTTGTCAATTGTCAATTCTTTGTCAATAAAAACTCAATATTGGGTAACAGCGGGTCTTGAACAACCCCCACACCGTTAAATCCCCAACGTTCGAGTAGCTTTTTTACCTGAGAACCGGAAATCGATTCTACTCCGAATCGATCGGCAACATCAGCAGCGTGGGCATTGAGATAACTCAAAGCGTCATAGTCTTCGCGAAACATCAGCAGGTAACTCACTGCCGCATCTGGATTGGGATTCGCGGACAGATATTTGCCATCACTGCGGGAACGTAGCAAGTAAAAAACTTGAGATAACATCTTATCTTGGTTGTCAAAATAATAGATTAACTTAAATTGGGAATTGGGAATTGGGAATTGGGAATTGGGAATTGGGAATGGAAATTGGGAATGGAAATTGGGAATTGGGAATTGAGAATTGCCCGATCGCAATTGCAGTGCGAGCTTCTAGCTCGCGAGCTAGAAGCTCGCACTGCGAAATAATTACGACTGCTCAACCGGACTCGATCGCCGATCGGACTTCACCATTTAAATCAAAGTCAGTGCTAAGCCTTTAATGCCTCGCCCGTCGCCAATTTGACCGACGATCGAAGCTTGACCGGTCGTCAAATTGATATTGTACAGGCTGGAAACTCCGCCAACCTCGATCGCAGCCAAAGCCGTCTCGTTACCGCCAACACTCCTGACATCAAAGCCGAGAACGGTACCAGCATCAATTCCCAAAGATCCGATCGTATTCAACACTCCATTATTCGGCGGATCTTGCCGCACCAAAATGTCTAAATTGGTATCAATTGCAAACAGCGTAGTCGAATTTGCCCCTGCTAAGTTATTCACATACGCAGCAGCAGCAGCCGCGCCGGGATTGCCAAAATTGCGATCGCCCGCAGCATAAGCCAAATTCCCGTCGAGTTGAATTCCCCCCGTCAGCGTGTCAAAATCGACAGTTGCCCCGGTATCCGGGTTGAGGCGGGCGTTTTGACCGGCTTGATTGACAAACCGAATTCGATCGACTGTCGGATTGAAATCAAAACCCGCAGCCCCCGGAGTTAGGGGAACAGCAAACTGCCCGCTACCGACTGAACTTGCTTGCCCAGTCACCGGATCGATCGCGTACAAGCGATTGCTAGAACCCACACCGTATAGCAAACCGTTAGCGGGGCGAAAATCAATTCCCAGCAAACTTTCTCCCGGCTGCAACCCTGTAACTGCCGCGTCGCTGAGAATTGCCCGCGGTGCCGCCTCATTAAAACCGACAATTGTTTCAGCGCCATTTCTGACAGTTAAAGCGTAAGCTGTAGGCAAAGGCAAAGCCAAACCGTTAATCTGTCTCCCGTCGGCAATTTGACCGACAAAGGAAGCTTGACCGCTACTTAAATTGATATTGTACAAGCCCGAAACGCCCCCAACTTCCAGCGCCGCCACTGCCACCTCGCGGCCGCCAATACTCCTGACATCAAAGCCGAGAACGCTAGTAGCATCAACTCCCAAAGATCCGATCGTATTCAACCCTCCATTATTCGGCGGATCTTGTCGCACCAAAACATCCAAATCGCTGTCAATTGCAAATAGTGTGGTCGAAGTTGCGCCCGCAAAGTTATTCGTGTACGCAGCCCCTGCAGCAGCCGGATTTGACCCAAAATTGCGATCGCCCGCAACATAAGCTAAATTCCCGTCGAGTTGAATTCCCCCCGCCACCGTGTCAAAATCCACAAGTGCCCCGTTATCCGGGTTGAGGCGGGCGTTTTGATCGGCTTCATTGACAAACCGAATTCGATCGACTGTCGGATTGAAATCAAAACCCGCAGCCCCCGGAGTTAGGGGAACAGCAAACTGCCCGTTACCGACTGGACTTGCTTCCCCAGTCATCGGATTGACAGTATACAAGCGATTGCTAGAACCCACACCGTAAAGCAAACCGTTAGCCGGCCGATAATCAATTCCCAGCAAACTTTCTCCCGCTGGCAATCCAGTCACGGGCAAATCTGTGATGACACTTCCGGGATTGGAAAGACTAAAACCGACAATCCGATTAGCAGGAGTTAAAGCATAAGCCGTTGTCCGCGCTGGAGGCGGGGGATTGGGAACAACGCTGCTAATATTATTAGTGAAACTTGCCTGATTAATCGCACTTCGTCTCACTCCTTGGAGAGTAGCGAGAAATTCTCCTGTTACCCGGTCTTGAATAACAGTATTGTTTCCAGCTTCCAAAATATTTAAGTCGCTAAAACTGAGACCTTCCCCCAAGCCGATTAAATCTGTACCTGGTACAAAATCGGCGATCGCGTCGGCATTTGCCAAATTAACACCGCCGCTGGTACGACCAGGATCTGCCTCAGCGTAGCGCCTCAAAACAAATAGGTCGGCCCCCTCTCCCCCTATCAGGATATCAGTATCTCTATCCCCGGACAAAACATCATTGCCGGAGTTTCCCGATATAGAATCGCTGCCTTTTCCGCCCACTAAAAAATCGTTACCTTCTCCGCCGTTAACAGTATCGTTTTCTAAATCTCCAAAAAGCGAATCTTGACCTGAATTGCCATCAATTAAATCGCTTTGCTTACCTCCATAAATGCTGTCATTACCCGAGTTTCCGGCAATGGTGTCATTGCCCATCAAACCAAAAATCAGGTCATTTTCTGGAGTTCCTGCTAGCAATTCTGCTTGGGCGGTGCCTCTAATGTCTGCCATGATCTAATTACCCTCTAAATTTGATACTTCTGTTGCCTAACGGCAGCGGTATTCTCAGTCAAAATATCACAAATTCGCACTTTTAGGATAGTTTTTCTTATTTTCGGCTGTAGGGGTGGCTTGCCATAAAAGTATTACACGCAGCTAAAATGATATATAAACCAGCCCCCGGATTCAAATAAACCCACTCCTAAATACAGATCGCTTAGCCGTATTTTATAGTTGGGTGTGTAGCTGGCGGGCGATCGCACCTTAACTGCAAACAGGCAAGCTGAAATTTTTAGCGGTGCGAACTTATGAAATTTTGTACTGCGTTCATTAGTAATATACGCTGACGCTATAATTTTGGATCTGTACAGTCAGAAATTATTTTTCTACTTTAATCTTAAAGCCTGCGAAGGTGGGCTTTGTCTGTGTAGCGGCGACCACCATCGGTTAATATAAAGTGGAGTATAAATGCGGAATTGGCATAATAAGTTAGTCGAACAGTCGTCTGAATACGACTTAAGCTTTCAGGCAGGGGTTTAAATCCCTGCCTGAATCGGAGTTTCACGTTTGATCCCTTCCCCTGCTTTTTCAAGCTTTCAGCAGTGCTTTAGAAGCTGATTGCCCTGCGAGTCTCAGTTGCGATCGCAATTTGAAGTTCAACAACACCAAGACACTCCACTGACTCAGTATGGAGAGCAAAATCGTATTTCCTGACGCTGCGACAGACGACGAAGACCAAAAGCCACCAAATGTTAAAGACAACCAGAGAATAGGAGCTTTTTCTGGGGTTAGCAAGAGCATCGATAAAATCAGAGGTGGCAACAAGATAGCGCTGCCGACTGTCCCGACGGCCCAAATTTCCTGATTTTGGGTTTTGGTAAATAGGAATAGTTGGGTGATGGCTGCGTAAATTAGGATGAGATTCAGACAGCCAATTACACCCCCAAATCCGTTTATCTCATTTTTTTCCAACAGCGCCCAAGGTGTTAAAATTATTACTGAGCTGAGGAAATTGATCGCGATCGCAACTACAGCCGGACTTTTATCGCTCCAAATTAAATCGAGTAGTGGGTAGCGTCGCCACAGCTTCTGACTGCTGGGAACGATTTGTTTCCGATACCTCGCCCAATCGTACAAGGATTGTCTGTCAGATGTTAAAGCTGCAATTAAAGCTAAGAACATCACCAAATTCAAGATAAGTAAACAGATGAGATTACCGTCGTTTGGGGGGTCTGATTGGAGTGCAAACCCTAAAAATATTACCTGACAGCAGATAACTAGCAAATAACTTTGCCGCTTGCTCAAAACTGTAGCACTGGGATTGGGAAAGCGGCGCTGCCATCCCTGCCACATCCAGTAGATTCCTGTACCACAAACTAAGAGAGACAAAGCAATGCCCATCGCAATATTTGTACCCACTGGCGAGTAAAACCATTGCAACTTGTCTAAGTTTTCAGCTAACGAATCGAAATCAGTTTTATCAACTAGAAAAAGCGGATATCTCAGCATAGCAAGGGGAGACAAAAAATGTAACACATCCCAAGCAGTTCGCGTGAGCGGAAGCCAAGAAATCCCCAACATAACAAAAACCGTAGCGCTAGCCAACCAAGGTTGAAATCCTCCCAACCAACTGGTTGTCAATCCAAATAGCATGGCAGTGCTGTAAAACAAAGCACAACTAGCTGCCACTGCTATGTAGAAACATAAAATTTCATTCAGAGCTATTTGAGCAGCTAATCCAGCGTACAGGTGCAGGGGTACGGCCAGAATTGTTGCTAAATAAAGTAAAATTGGTACGCCAAGAATTTTGCCCAGAAAAATTGTTTTGGCAGACTGGGGACTGAGGCGAATAAAGTTGAGTGTCCCGCGGCGTTCCTCCTTGTCTAAGTCACTGACCAGCATATAAGTCCCTGCTACTAATAAAGCTAACACGCTCGATATGCTCAGCAAAATGAATATCTCTAGCCACCACTCCCGCCAGTTAATGACAAAGTTGCCCAAGGCATCTCTGACACACTTTCTCGTAGAGGAATCGGCAGTCTCTAAGCAAAATCTGTGATAGGTGGGATAAGTGTACTCGCCATTAGCAGGGGGAACGGGTATCTGGGCGCTGTAATACATGAATAGCAGCAGTTGAGCGCCTAGGGAAAGGGCAGAGGCGATCGCCATATTGCCAGTATTCAAGCGCCCTTTGATTTCTCGAAATAACTGGGGATTCCAGTTGCCTATTTTGTCTAGTAAGTGGAGTGTCATGGGTTATTGGTGATTAGGAATGGGTGACGACTTAGTTATAACTCACTGTTTATTCTGGTAAACCGGAAACGAGCAAATTAGGATGCTTGCTGGTGCCCCATCTTGAGGAAGATGGTTTCTAAGTCTTCTTGAGTGCAGTGGAATTCGGTTAGGGGAATGTTGGCGGCGACGAGTTCGCGTAATAAATTGGCGGCATCTTCCGGGCTTCCTGAAAAATCTACGCATACCTGTTGAGTTTCTGGGATTATTGCCCAATTTTCCACCCAAGGAAAGTTTTTTAATTCCGATGTTAGCGCTGCTAATTTATTTCCTAAAACCGACAGGAAAATTTGCTGGCGGCTGAGGCGTTTGTAAAGTTCTTGTAACGGTGCGCTTTCGACCAGATATCCGAGTTCCATGATACCAACCCAGGTACAAAGTTCGGCTAAGTCGCTGAGGACGTGAGATGATATGACTACGGTCATGCCGGCTTCTTGCAAAACTTTGATAATTTCGCGGAACTGCATTCGGGCGATCGGATCTAAGCCAGAAACTGGTTCGTCTAACAACAACAATAGCGGTTCGTGGATAATAGTTCTCCCCAAACTCAGGCGCTGTTTCATCCCCCGCGAAAGGGTAGAAATTAAGCTGTTGCGCTTGTTGGTTAGTTGCACGAGTTCTAACACAGAGTTGATTCGCGATCGGCGGCGCGGTTGCTGGAGGTTGTAGAGTCGGGCAAAATAGTCTAAATAATCCCAAACAGTCAAGTCGTCGTAGAGGGGAAAGTCGTCGGGAAGAAAGCCGATGCGCTGTTTGAGAATCGGGTGCGATCGATCGCGCAATAACCTATCGCCGTTGATGTAAATTTCCCCTATAGTCGGTTCCTCAGCCGCCGCCAACATCCGCAGCAAAGTAGTTTTGCCGGCACCGTTGGGGCCGATCAGTCCGCATACTTCGCCTGCTGCTACTTGCAAATCGATGTCATTGACGGCTATATGGCGATCGAATTGTTTCGTCAGCCCGCGAGTTTCTATTGCTAGTTGTTTTGCCATGTTTGGATGGTGAATGAAGTTTTATCTGTGCATTTCTGGGAATAATAGGATTTATATCGAGTCCGATTGATTTGAGGGGATTATTCGTGGGGGAGGGCGGGTTTATTTAACCTGTCTGCAAACGTTTAAGCCTACTGGCGAACCCGCCCCTACAGCTAATGAAGAATGCTGCAATATCTCAGATAGATCCGATCCGTTATTACAAACGCCATGTCTTGTAGGGGCAGGTTCACCGACAATAATTGCCGAAAACCGACAATCTCATAAACCTGCCCCCTCGACGACAAATCGCTAATCTACCGCACAGGATATTACGCATCAACACCAAAGAAACCGGGTTTTTGTCGCTTTTGGGTGCTATAACTAAGTATTCCCAAAAAAAACCGTTTCCGATCGCCCGTGTGTAAATTGCCCCAATCGGGGTAGGCACGGGGACACTACGCCTACAAATGTTCATGAATGATTGAGAGTTGTTATAGATTAAGTCTGCACGGAAAATTCATTGGGATCGATACCCCCATTTACCCAGCGAATTGCCTCCCTAGCTGATGTCAGGTTAGGTGGAACTCTCAAAGCGTGAATGAATTCCGTACTCGGACAAGTCATTTTTAACAAACAAATCGGCTCGACATCGGCTTTATCTATTTGTAAGAGTGCATATTCCTGCCAACTATCTATTTGTTTGGCTTGCAACTCTTGACAAATGCGATCGTAACCAATTCCTTGAATTAACACTCGCCTCAGTTCGGCATTGTTTTCTGATAAAATCCATTCTGATTGCCATCGATCGGGGTGTATTTGACCGTATTTTTCTGGCAATCTGACGCCGTGATAATAGTAAAAATTCCATCCGTCAGCAAACTCGATCGCAGGTTCTCCTTCAGCGTGCCAGCGCTTTTGACTGTCAAAGCGCAGATGGCGGGGGCGATCGCACACCGCGCAAATCTTTTCAAAGGGAAATATAAAACCGCAATGCTCGAAAAGCTGCTTTTGGGAGCGAAGTATTTCTTGTGCTTTTTGGGAAAGATTGACGCCTAATGAAGAGATATACCATTGAGTCAAATAGATTTCTTTAAACAAAGTCGTGGGGGTTTCAAAAAAGTTAAGGTCGAACAAATTATTGGAAAAAAGATTCCACATCGTTTGTGCCGAACGCACATAGCTTTCAACCAATTCGTAAATTAGCGAACTCAGTGTTCTGTCTGCTTCGGGCTCGATCGTCATGCTATCGAGCTCATACTTCCACAGGCCCGGACTGGCAAATTCTCCCACAGGGGACATCCATCTCTGGTCTAGATTTTTCCCCAATCTATTGCTGTATTCGTCTGAGCAGTTTTGTGAATCGTCGCCTTTGAGCAAGTTGAAGATTTGGAGGCAAACGTCGCGGGGACTGCTGCAAATAATAACGGAGGGTTCTTCTAGCCCAATAGCGGCATAGGCAACTTTGATGGCTTCTGTGGCTTTTTGGCCATCAATTGGTCTAGTCGAGAGAGTAAGACGTTTCTGTGCGAGGAGACCTAACACGCACACAGGGGTAATTTGATTGTTGGCCAGATTCAGTGTGGTCAGATTGGTGAGCTTACGCAAGGCGCTAATATCGGTAATTTGATTGCTGTAAAGATCAAGTGTGGTCAGATTGGTGAGCTTACGCAAGGCGCTGATATCGGTAATTTGATTGTTGTTGAGATCAAGTGTTGTCAGATTGGTGAGCGAGCCGAGGAAGCTGATGTCGGTAATTCTATTTCTGCTGAGATCAAGTGTTGTCAGATTGGTGAGCGAGCCGAGGAAGCTGATGTCGGTAATTTTATTTCTGCCGAGATCCAGTTTTGTCAGATTGGTGAGCGGGCCGAGGAAGCTGATGTCGGTAATTTTATTTCTGCCGAGATCGAGTGTTGTCAGATGGGTGAGCGAGCCGAGGAAGCTGATGTCGGTAATTTGATTGTAGTCCAGATCGAGTGTTGTCAGATTAGTGAGCGAGCCGAGGAAGCTGATGTCGGTAATTCTATTGTTTGCCAGATACAGTGTTGTCAGATTGGTGAGCGGGCCGAGGATGCTGAAGTCGGTAATTGTTCGATGGTCGCCCAGATTCAGTGTTGTCAGATTGGTGAGCGAGCCGAGGATGCTGATATCGGTAATTTGATTGTAGTCCAGATGCAGTGTTGTCAGATTGGTGAGCGAGCCGAGGATGCTGATGTCGGTAATTTTATTGCCGCCCAGATGCAGTGTTGTCAGATTGGTGAGCGAGCCGAGGATGCTGATGTCGGTAATTTCATTGTGGCCCAGATGCAGTGTTGTCAGATTGGTGAGCGATCCGAGGAAGCTGATGTCGGTAATTCTATTGTCACTGAGATCGAGTGTTGTCATGCTTGAAAGTATCTGCTCCGCTGCTTCAGGGTCATCAGTGCCAGCCTTTTCTAACAACACTTTAACTGTGTGCCTTGCCTCTTGTGAAAGACTGTCAATATGCCTGCACCAGTCCGCAAAGCGGCTAAAAGTCATTGGCTCGTTTGGTTGTTTTTCTGACATAAAACACTCCGAGGGCGACAAAATTTGAGTAACAATTGACATCCGATCGCTGAGTGAAGTCTTCTATTTCAAATCTTCCAGCTTAATCCGAGGATCGATCGCCTTCAGCAGCAAATCTGCCAACAAATTCCCAACAATCAACATGGTCGCACCCATCATCAAACTTGCCATTACTAAATACAAATCTTGATTAGTCACAGCCTCCAGAGTCAGCTTTCCCAAACCCGGCCAATTAAAGAAATATTCGGCAATAAACGCACCGCTCAACAAACTAGCAAACTCAAAACCCAATAGCGTAATCAACGGATTAACAGCATTCCGCAAAGCATGAACGTAAATTACTCGATCGTCCGGCAAACCTTTAGCCCGTGCTGTTCGGATATAATCTTGACGCAGCACGTCCAAAAATTGTCCGCGCATCAATCTTTGCAAACCCGCAAAACCAGTAAGGCTGAGGGCGACAGTTGGCAAAATTAAGTGCCAGCCGTAATCGAGGATTTGACCCCACCAAGGTAAGTCTGCGTGGTCAATACTCGTCATTCCTCCGATGGGAAACAGAGGCGAAGTATTCTGAGCAAAAAATAGCAGCAGCAAAGCTGTGATAAAGCTGGGAAATCCTTGTCCGGTGTAGCTAACTATTTGCAGAACTCGATCGACTGTGCGGTTTTGATTGACGGCCGCGACAATTCCCAAGGGAATCGCGATCGCCCAAGTTACAAACATAGATGCGATCGCCATCAATAACGTCGCCGGTACCCGTTCCCACAGCAGCGAAGCTACGGATCGCTGATACACAAAACTCGTGCCAAAATTCCCCCGCGTCACAATTTGTTGCAGCCACAGCCAATACTGCACAATCGCTGGTTTATCTAAGCCGAACTGCTGTTCGAGTTGCTTGAGAGTCTCCGGCGAAATCTTGGGATTTTGGCTCAAAGTATCCAAGTAATTGCCCGGTGCCAGTTCAATAATTGCAAAACAAAGCATCGATGCCAAAAATAGCGTTAAAAGTGCCTGCAACAGTCGCTTGACAACATAAGTAAATGTTTCCCCAGCAAACAGAGAATTCAATAATTGCCAATTTCGATTAGATTTAATAGAAGTCATAGGATTTTAGATTTTAGATTTTAGATTTTAGATTTTTGAATTGAAGAATTGAAGAATTGAAGAATTGTGAAGGATATTAATTCCGGTTGTATCGGAATGATTTAACCACAGAGAACGCAGAGATCGCAGAGAAAGAGAAGAGAGAGATGAATAATTCCGATGCAAAGGTCAAGGATATTATTTGTCAGTAGTTTTTACTCAGCAGTCAGCAGTCAACAGTCAACTGTCAACAGTCAACTGTCAACAGTCAACAGTCAACAGTTAACTAACTAATACTCCACTAGCGTGACGATCGGCACATCGGGCAATTTCTGCCTGCCGCCCAAAGCCTGCAATTCAATGATAAAAGCAAACCCGACAAGCTCGCAGCCAGCTTGCTCTAACAATTTAGCCGTCGCTGCCGCTGTTCCGCCAGTGGCGATTAAATCGTCCACAACCAGCACTCGGCTACCGGATGTCATCGCATCTCGGTGCATCTCCAGTCGATCGACACCATACTCCAACTCGTACTCAGCAAAATGAATCGCACCTGGCAGTTTCCCCGGCTTGCGGACAGGAATAAAGCCTGCTCCCATTTTATAAGCCAAAGGCGCCCCAAAGATGAAGCCCCGCGATTCCATGCCCACCACATAGTCAACAGACATTGCTGAGCATTTTTCGGCTAAGCTGTCAATGGTGTAGCTCAGCCCTTGCGGGTCGCGCAGCAAAGTTGTAATGTCTCGAAACATAATTCCCGGCTTTGGGAAATCAGGAATGTCGCGAATCAGAGATTTGAGATCCATAAGTTTGCAGATCGGCGTTGAGGGTAACGAGACATCAAAAATGCTACAATAATAACGTCAAAATTTAAAAATTAAAAAATAAAAATTAAAACTAAGAGCTTCTTTAATTTTTATTCTTTAATTGCTTAATCCTTTACGTACTATGTAAACAAATGTCATAATTCCCTAACAACAGGGTTGAATATCAACATTTGTCACCCTATGATCTAAAGTCAAAAATCTAATATCTAAAATCCAATGATTAAGTTGGCAGCACGAGTGGGTGAGGTTTCTCCTTCTATAACCTTGGCGATCGCAGCTAAGGCTAAAGCCATGAAGGCCGAAGGGATTGATGTCTGTAGTTTGAGTACGGGAGAACCCGACTTTGATACCCCCGAACACGTTAAAGCAGCGGCAAAACAAGCTTTAGACGAGGGGAAGACTAAGTACGGCCCTGTGGCTGGGGAACCGCAGTTAAAAGCTGCGATCGCCCGCAAACTCCAATCCGACAACAATCTTAACTATCAACCGGAAAATATCATTGTCACCAACGGCGGCAAGCATTCGCTCTACAATCTGATGATGGCTCTGATCGAGCCTGGAGATGAAGTAATTATTCCGGCTCCCTACTGGCTAAGCTACCCTGAAATGGTGAAACTCGCCAGCGGCAAGCCAGTAATTGTACGGACTGATGCTTCTACAGGATATAAAATTACACCGGAACAACTGAGTCGAGCGATTACTCCCAAAACCAAGTTATTTGTACTGAATTCGCCTTCTAACCCGACGGGAATGGTTTACTCTCCGGCGGAAATAAAAGCATTGGCTGAGGTGATAGTCGATCGAGATATTTTAGTCGTTTCTGACGAGATTTACGAAAAAATTATATATGACGGCGCCCAACACGTCAGCATCGGTTCCCTAGGCCAAGAAATCTTCGATCGCACCCTGATCAGCAGCGGTTTTGCTAAAGCTTACTCGATGACAGGCTGGCGAATCGGTTATTTGGCCGGGCCGATCAAATTAATCAAAGCCACCAGCACCATTCAAGGTCACAGTACCTCAAACGTGTGTACCTTTGCACAGTACGGCGCGATCGCAGCTTTGGAAAGCAGCCAAGAATCTGTCGAAAAAATGCGTCTAGCATTTGCCGAAAGGCGTCAGGTAATATTTGAATTACTCGATGCTGTCCCTGGAATTAGCTGTATTAAACCAGACGGTGCTTTCTATATGTTTGTCAACATCAGCAAGACTGGAATGAATTCTCTGGAATTTTGCGACGGTTTCTTAGAACAGCAGCAAGTAGCAGTTATTCCGGGGATTGCGTTTGGTGCAGACGACCATATTCGTTTGTCTTACGCCACCGATTTAGGCACAATTAAAAAAGCCGTAGAAAGGCTAGATAAATTTGTCCGCAGCATCTAAAAATTAGTTAGTAGTCATTAGTCATTAGTCATTAGTCATTAGTCATTTGTTATTTGTTCTTGGTAGCAACTGACTAATTACCGCTCACTGTTGACTATTGACTGTTGACTGACTAATGCTGACTGTTAACTAATACCAATTTTAAAAATTCTTGCTACAGTAATTGTCTTATATAAATTATCGTTCATTCGCTCTCACCACCGGCCGGACACGGCAGTGCCGTTTCCCTACAGAGGATAGCTGATAATTTATATGTCGCACTACTTTTCAGAATTGGTATAACTACTGCTGACCAATGACCAATGACCAATGACTAATGACTAATGACTAATGCTGTTTAGTCATAATCTCTTTGAGCAAATCCAGCCCCTTCTTAACTCGCCGGGAAACAGTCACCGCACTGATACCCAAACGTTCAGCGGTTTCCTTCTGCGTCAAATCGTAGAGAAAAACAAACTCCAATATCTCGCGAGTCCGTTGTTCCAACATAGCCAAAGCTTGCTGTACGCGAATTTGATCCTCTTGCGCCAACTGAAAACTCCGATACTTGCTATCGGGCACCAATTCTCCCAGACAAGTAGCCCCCTCATCTTCATCTTGCATCGGCGCATCCAAACTCAGAGGCGATCTGTTGAGATGGGCCAACTTAATTTCTTGCCATTCTTGTACAGAAACCTCAAGGACTGCTGCTACTTCAGCATCCGTAGGTTTGCGGTTTAACTGCACCTGCAAATCCTTGATCGCTGCTACAGATTTGCGTTCCAAGGACTGCCAGTGGCGGGGAAATCGCACCGAAGGGCTTTTGTCCCGCAAGTAGTGTTGAATTTCGCCCCGAATGTAGGGAATTGCAAAGGAACTAAAAGCATGTCCCTTCGCGATATCAAACCGCTCGATCGCCCTGATCAACCCAATACATCCGACTTGCAGCAAATCGTCGTAGCTTTCACCGCACTGGTTTAGCCAGTGGTAAACTTCTTTTCTCACCAGTCCAATATTCAGTTTAACTAACTGATTGCGGGTTTCATTGGCTCCAGAAAGTTGATACTCGCGCAACAATTGCAAATTTTCGCTTTTTAGCTCGTTCGGCAGTGTGGTAGACATGGTGGCATAAGGGTTGGTAGAGCAGAGGACTGAGCTTGCTTTAAATCGAGTTTCCAATCTAGTCTAAAAAATTCATCTTGATTGTAGTGTAATCCTAGCACTTAATAGGTGTGATAGCGGACACACCAGTTTAACTTTGGGAAGGTGCAGGGATTTAGCGGGATTATCCGAAGGTTTTCGGCAAAAGGCAGAATTTTACCAGGTAGAAGGCTTTCGGCAGAATCCCGAATTTAACCGGAATTTTTTCACACTATATTATAATCTGAAAGCGGTTTGAATACAATACTTTAATTAATTAAAAATCCAAACTTAATAACTTGCGACTGACCACAATTTAATCATAAATTTAGTCATTAGTCAACAGTCCTAAGTTATGTTGCTCAAGACTGTTGGCTAATGAAGGGCGAGCAGTATCTTTAGGGCAAAAAACTGCTTAAGTTCGATCGATCCTGAAAGCCAATTTTATGACACAGAAGGCTCAATGCGAGCGTAAAATAAACCCCGAATTTTCACGTCCAGAGCCGGTCTAGCTCCCAAATCAGTATCAGAAGGCTGCGTGCTCTCAAAAATCCCGCCAACTTCGCCAGTGGCACTGTTGACTTTAGCAACTTGGAGAGAAATTTTGCCCGCCTTGGTGCGAGTGTCAGCCACCTTAACATTAGCCCGCACGCGTTTGGAATTGTCAGAAGCCGGAAGCGCTACAGCATTGTCATAGCCAGTCGATACCCCGCGAGCTTTAGGGTCTAAAAAGCCTGCGCTGCGGTAAGAAGGAACGTTAAACTCCCCTCGCAAATCGGTGGAAGTATTGATAGCAACCACTCCCGGTTCGGAACTGGCCACTAGCTGTTTAATGGTAAACAAGAAAGGTACTTGCTCTCCGCCCGGTAACTGAATCGTAATAGCTTGAAAATCCAAGCCGTCTTCTTCTGTGAAAGTCAGAGTTCCGTCAGTACCGACCTTGAGCGTACCTTGAACTTGGTCAATGCTCGACGTGAACCGGGTCAGCAATTTACCAGGCACAAATTCCGCTTCTTGGCGTTTGTTTGCTGGTTCTTCCTTGACAAAATAAGTTGTGGGCTGCAAACACAAACCAGTCAGTTTATAGGTGGCGTCCGCTTCGATGGGGATCGATCCCCGAGAAGTTTCTGCCAAGCTAGGGCAGTTATTAGCCAATCCAGTACCTCTAATCTGGTCGTAGGTGAGCAACTCGGTAGTCGCCACCGTCGTGTCAGGAGCAGAAGAACAAGCAACCAGCGCACTCATGCAAAAAGCTAAAAGTGCAACAATTAAAGCACGATATTTCATTGCAAACCTCAATATCCAACATCGGATTATATTAAGAAAAAGCCCTAGTTCGAGCAAAATATAATTGCCCGCCGGCAGGCTAGGCCAGCGCTTAGGGTAGCATTTAGATCCTGATCCCTCGCTTCACTGAGACCGGCATTGACTCAAAAAATCAAGCTAGTGCGCCGTGAAAATAAGCAAGAACTTATGATTTCTCAATCATGTTCGGATCGCAGCCCAATACACATGGTACGACGGGTTGTGCTCTTTTCCTGACTTGGACTGCAAATTAATATTGCTTAAGTCAACCTACTTAAGTTACTTTGCTTATGACCCCGAATGGCGATCGCGACTAGCTCGATTAGTCGGTTGACCAAAAGGCTGGGGACAAAGGCCTTGTAGATTTCAAAGGAAGCAGCAGTATGGACAACGGCAAAGATTTAGAGTCAGAAAAGTTGCAGTCTCAAATGCAATCGCTGACAGAGGCGATTCGGACTTTAGCCGAAAGTTGTCAGGGAGACAGTCTGCTGCTTTTGGCCCTGCTGCGGAGGCTGGAAGCTTCGCACCGGGAAATTCGGGACGGTTTGTTTCAAGCGTCTTTTCCCGACAACCGCCAAGCACTTTACAAACTGCTCAGGAATATTGAAGCCAATGGCGGCTGGCCTTACATCGAGCGCATGAAACTTCGAGCGCTCTTGGGGTACAGCCAACAATTATCTCCCCTAGAAGATTCTCCAGCCGAGTCGCCAGAAGACTCGGCCGAAACTCCCCAAGACGTTAAATAGTTTTGAGTTATGAGTTGAGTGAGTTTTACATTAACTCATAACTCATCACACAGCGGCGCGATCGCACCTAGGACCCGTAAGGTGAAGGAACAGGTGTAGGAAAAGGTATCGGGATCTGCCCCGCCGGCGGGAATATCGGCGTCTGGCCCGGCATTGGCAATAGTCCGGGAGTCTGCGTCGGGGCGATCGAACTCATTGACACCAGAGGCGAATCATCAGGCGCGCTAACTGTCGGGGCAGTAGGAATCCTCGCAGCAGTCGGCGTGGGAGTCGGAGTCGGTGCTGCTGTGGGAGTCGGAGTCGGTGCTTCCGTGGGAGTCGGAGTCGGTGCTGCTGTGGGAGTCGGAGTCGGAGTCGGAGTCGGAGTCGGAGTCGGAGTCGGAGTCGGAGTCTCTGGTTCCGTAAGAGTCGGAGTCTCTGGTTCCGTAAGAGTCGGAGTCGGTGCTTCCGTGGAAGGCGGAGTTGGAGTTGGAGGCGGAGTTGGAGTTGGAGGCGGAGTTGGAGTTGGAGGTTGAGCTGGATCTGTAATTGTGCTTGTAACTGTAGTTGTAGTTGTAGTGGTAATGGTGGTTGGCCTGGGAGTAGCCGTCCCAGTCACAGCGATAAAATCATTCGCCTCGATCAGCGCCGCTGGAGTGTCGATCAAAATTGCTAAAAGCTTGCCATCGAGCGTCGTAATTACTGTATCCCTGACATTTGCACCGTTGCCTTGAGTAACTA
The DNA here is from genome assembly GCF_036705715.1 of Microcoleus sp. AT3-D2. Taxonomy (NCBI): domain Bacteria; kingdom Bacillati; phylum Cyanobacteriota; class Cyanophyceae; order Oscillatoriales; family Microcoleaceae; genus Microcoleus; species Microcoleus sp. AT3-D2. Next base: position 106,719 of record NZ_JAUBVE010000005.1, read on the forward strand.
GCAGTTGAGCGAAAGATAAATTGCTCGGCAGTCCAAAGAAATCCTCTGTGTCATTGTAATCAGTAATTAAACTCAAGCTGCCAGGCCCGGCTCCCAATCCAAAGACATCGCTGCCGCTGCCGCCAGTCAGAGTATCCGAACCCTCGCCTCCGATTAAAGAATCATTACCCTCTGCCCCAAATAAATTGTCATTGCCGAAACTGCCCAAAATGGTATCGTCGCCGATACCTCCGGCCAAGGAGTCATCGCCAAAACCGCCGTCGAGACCATCATTAGCTTTGCCGCCAAACAGGAAGTCATTACCTTCTTCTCCCAGTACCGAGTCATCGCCTTCATCGCCGCGAAGGGTATCGGAACCGCTGCCGCCAAAAGCTGTATCGTTATCCTTGCCGCTGAATATCTGGTCATTACCAGCGTCTCCCAAAAGCGAATCGTTGTCGGCATTGCCGTACAAAGTGTCGTCACCCTCGCCGGCGGTAAAGAAATCGTTGCCGCCACCGCCCAAAATTTGATCGCTGCCGCTACCGCCGTTGAGAGAATCGTTCCCAAAATCCCCGTAGAGAAAGTCGTCATCAGCATTCCCGAACACGGAATCGTCGCCGTCAGCCCCTGTGAGGGTGTCGTTGCCAGTACCGCCGGCAATCACATCCGAGCCTGCGTTGCCAAAAACTAAGTCGTCCCCAGCGTCTCCCACCACGCTGTCTATCCCGTCGTTGCCTTCGAGGATGTCGTTGCCCAAACCGCCGCGGATCGAGTCGTCGCCGTTCCCGCCGCTCGCAGAATCGCGGCCTTGGTTGCCAATGAGTTCGTCATTTCCTTCACCGCCAAGCAGCGAATCTGATCCGTCAGCTCCAAGAAGCTGGTCGTTGCCGGCGTCGCCCTCTAGGGTGTCATCTCCTCCCGCACCCAGGGCCGTGTCATCGCCATCTAAGCCGCGAATTCGATCGCCCAGCGGAGTTCCTAGAATAAAGTCGTTGCTGTCTGTGCCGATCAGGTTTGCCATACGGGATACACCGGTCCTCAATAAAATAAATTGTTTGAAATTATGTTAATCGCCTTCGTGACAAGGGATTGCTGCTTGCCTAGGTTAGCATAATTGAGATTTTGGCAATCTGGCGAAGGGGCGCTGGAAGTTTTGTCCGTATCCGGAGTTGCGATCGGGGCTGGTATAATGCCCGATTAGTCATTAGTCATCAGTCATTAGTCATTAGTCATTAGTCAACAGTCATCAGTCATCAGTCAACAGTCAACAGTCAACAGTCAACCGTCATGAGTTAACAGTCAACAGTCAACTTTTATTCAGTAACAGGTAACACTATCTCAAATTCACTCCCTCCCCCCAAAATAGAATTGACATTAATTGTTCCACCGTGGGTTTCGACTACAATCTGGCGGGCTATCGCCAATCCTAACCCCGTACCTTTTCCTACTGCCTTCGTTGTGAACAGATGGTCAAAAATCCGCTGTTTCACCGCTTCTGTCATGCCCGCACCGTTATCGGCAATCTGAATTTTGATGTGCATATCGTCCGACTGACTGGTACGAACTGTGATACAGTAGGGATTTGCTTTAAGAGCCTCGAAACTGCGTCCTTGGTTTGATTCTTCTAGAGCATCGATCGCGTTAGCAAGCAGGTTCATAAAGACTTGGTTCAGTTGACCGGGAAAGCATTCGATTTGGGGGAGATTGCCGTAGTCTGTGACGACTTCGATCGCAGGATGGTGTTCGTTGGCTTTCAGCCGGTGTTTCAAAATTAAGATAGTGCTGTCAATGCCCTCATGGATATTAAACGGAACTTTGTAGTCTTTATCGGCTCTGGAAAAGGTGCGGAGGCTGGTGCTAATGCCGCGAATGCGATCGCACCCCACTTTCATCGACAACAGCATCTTTGGCAAATCTTCTAAGGCATACTCTAAATCAATATCCTCCGCATCTTCTTCAATTTCCTCCCCTGGATTCGGCAGTTTTTCTTGATATAATTTTAAGTGGGAAATCACATCTTTAATCGTGATGGTTGCTTCCTCAATATTGCCGCTAATAAAGCCGACCGGATTATTAATTTCGTGGGCTATTCCTGTCACTAAATTGCCCAATGTGGACATTTTTTCGCTTTGCACGATCTGTAACTGTGCTTGCTGCAAATCAAAGAGCGATCGCTCTAATTCTTGTGCATAAGCTTGAGATTGTTGGTACAAGCGGGCATTTTCTAGAGAAATAGCCGCTTGGGCGCACAAAAGTTGGATGACTTCAGTGCGATTTTCTGTAAATGCACCAATTGTCAAGTTATTTTCTAGATATAGCAACCCGATTAATTTACCCTGATTTAAAATTGGCACGCACAGCACACTTTTGGGCTTTTTCTGCATCAAATACGGATCGGCAATAAAATCATTTTGTACTGCTGCATTATCCAAAACGACAGTTTTCCAAGTCCGCTTAACATAGTTGACCACAGCAGGGGGGAACTCGTCGCTGGCTGACAGCGGTACAGATATTGAGATGACATCTTGATTGAAGGAGGCTACAGCTTCGATGGCGAGATTCCCATCCTTAAGCAACAGGAGAACTGCTTTTTTTGCCCCGGCATTTTCCATCACCACACACATCAGTGCAGCCAGTAATTTTTCTAATTGAATTTCACTTGATAGAGTTTGGGCGGCTTTGAGAATAGCCGCGAAATCCAGGGTTTCGTAAATACTGTTGCTGCTAGATAGACTCGTTTGGAAGGTTTGATGTAAAACTGACGATTTATTGATTGTGTGGAGGCGAGTTTCGCTGATTCCAAAACGATTTTCTCTTGCTTGCAATATGGGAGCAAGAAGTTGGGGATAGCGTTTTTCTAAGTCATCGATTTTGGCTTTGGCACCCCAGCGAGCATAACAGTAGTAGGCTTCTTGCATATAAGCTTGCGCCACTTTTTCTTTGCCCCAGTCGAGGTAGAATTTAGCTGCTAGTTCGTTAGCGAGGGCTTCTTCTTGGATGTATTCGTTTTCTTTCGCTCCGACGATCGCGCGATCGTACATTTCAATAGCTTCTGCCCTCTGTCTGGCAACTCGGTATTTCTCTGCTTCTACCAACTGCCACTTATGCAAATAATTCATGGGGGCGTGTTCTGCCCAATGCTGCAAAGAAGTTTGATTTTCCTGAACTCGTTGCAACGAAGTTTCTAACTCAGTCTCGGACTCAGGAGTGGCCAGGGCTATGAGTGAGTCATAGAAATATAAACCAGCTTCGCAAGTAGTTCCTACGCCTGCCGCTAGATACTGTCTTGCTCGATTGACATCCCAGAAGGCCCGAGCAATGTCTTCCAGCAGGAATCTCAACGTCGCCCTGTACAGATAGAAGCTCAAGAGTCGGGCAAAATCTTTAGAGGCAAGGGACTGAGAAACCAGCTTCTCCTCATAGCCTTCTTGTTCAAAGGAAACCTCAAACTTGTCTGGATTACCCAATAAAAACAGGGTTGTTTCCCAATAAATCGAACAATAATTTGCCGTTGTTAGTTGGTTGAGGTCGAGTAATTGCTGACGGTATGCCCGAATTTGGGGTTCAAGTTCTGCTAAAGACTGACCGCAGCAGTAGGCATTTAGACAAAAAGAATACAGATTATACCCGACAAACTCTAAATTTCCTGTTTCTAATCCGGCTTGATAGCCTGCCTGAAGAATGGGGAGGGTTTCCCGCAAATGCGATTTGCGATGATGCAAACAGAATCCGATCACAACACAACTTGCAGAGCGAATATTTTTGGCCTCCGCGCTACTGGCAAGACGATAAGCTAATCGGCCAAACTGATCGGCTACCGTCACATCTTGTAGAAAGTTGTTGAGAATAATACCATAACAACTATAGCTATAAGCTGAAGTACGACTGTTGCCATATTGGATAGATAAATTTACCTGTAAGGCAGTCACCAGTGGAAACAAAGACGAACCAACAAGATAACAAGTTGACGCCATACTTGCCGCCACTTGCATCGTGGCCAGTTTTTGGGCATCCACCATCCCTGGCAGATCAAATAACTCTTCAATCGGTCGATCGCCGATCGAACTATTAACTTCCTGCACTGCTTGCTGAATATCTTCTGATGTAGCGCTATCGGGCAATTCAACTCCTAATTCTTTGAGACTCAACAAACCGATAGCAATTGCTTCTAAAAACTTGTTCTGGGACGATAAGGCCTGAATTTTGACGATGTAAACGCTCACTCGCTCTAGGGGAGTTCTGGTATGATGAATCACAGTGTCAATCCACTCATTCATCTGGTCAAATTCGCCACAGAGTGAGGCCACTTCTGCTGCTATGTCGTGCAAGTTCAAGGTCATCTCGTACTGTCGTTGCCAAGCGCTCTCTCCCAGCAAATTTAGCCCGATCGCAGCATACTCGCGAGCAGCTTGATAAGCAGTAGCGCCTCTGGCTTTGTGGCAAGCCGTGAGGTTGAGTTGTGCCAGATGGTCGCGTTCTGTTTGGTCTTCAATCAGCGCAATACCATAATTCAACTGATTGACGACTGAAAAAATTTGCTCTTCTATAGCTGCGGGTGAAATTTGCTGGCTCAGCAATTGTCCAATCTGATAGTGAGCACGCGATCGCTCTTGTTGGGGAATTAAGGAATAGGCGGCTTGCTGAACGCGATCGTGCAAAAACTTGTAATTCACCACCTCCGAATTGTCGGTTTCTTCCCGTCTTTCTCGCCCCATATAAAACTTGTAGACTTCACTTTCAGGCAAAATTAACCCCTCTTGCAAAGCCTTCCACAAATCCGCCGCCGTTTCCGTTTCCAATTGCTGGGAGACAACTGCCAAAGTCCCCAAATCAAACTGATTCCCCACACAAGCAGCCAACTTCAACACATTCTGAGTTCCTGGCGGCAATTTTTGCAACTGCAACGCCATAAACTCGACCACATCATCCGTCAGCGCTGCCTCCCGAACTCGCACAATATCGCACTGCCAAAAACCAGCAACCCGGTCAAAGTCAATCAGCCCATCCTGATGCAGTGCTTTGAGAAACTGCGTTGCAAAAAAGGGATTTCCTTTGGTTTTTTGTGCCACCAAATCAGCCAAAGGTTTTGCCCAATATGGATCGCAATTGAGCGTATCAGCAACCAAATGATTTAGACTTTCTGAGCTCAACGGTTCCAGCGTCAGAGTATTCACCGTGGCCCCAGCTTTTGCCATTGCATCCAGTGTCAGCATCAACGGATGTGCTGCAAACACTTCATTATCTCGGTAGGCACCAATTACTAATAAATAGCCGGTTGCTGACTCGGCAACCAGCAGTTGCATTAACCGCAGCGAGGCGGAATCAGCCCACTGCAAGTCATCCAAAAACATCACCAGGGGATGTTCTGGTTTGGTGAACACGCGAATAAAAGTTTGAAACAGCAAATCAAACCGATTTTGGGCAGCCGTTCCTGATAATTCGAGTGCGGGCGGTTGTGGCCCAATAATTCTTTCGAGTTCTGGGATTACTTCAATAATGACTTGTCCGTTATCGCCCACTGCTTGCAATATTTGAGTTTGCCAATTTTTCAACTCCTGGTCACTTGCGGTCAACAATTGTCCCATTAAATCTCGAAATGCTTGGACAAAAGCTGAAAAAGGAATGTTGCGGTTAAATTGGTCGAATTTGCCTTTGATGAAATAGCCACGCTGGCGGGCAATTGGTTTATGAACTTCATTGACAATTGCAGTTTTGCCAATCCCAGAAAAACCCGCGACTAACATTAACTCACAGCCTCCACCCTGTTCTGATGGCTGCTGGGAAAAACCTGCTACTCGATCGAATGCTGCCAGTAATTCGGCAACTTCGGTTTCGCGGCCGTAGAGTTTTTCGGGTATGAGGAAGCGATCGCCCACATCCCTCTGCGCGATCGTAAAACTCTCTATCCTACCGTTTTCTTCAAGTTGCTTCAAACAAAATTCTAAATCGAATTTCAGTCCCAACGCACTCTGATAGCGGTCTTCGGCATTCTTTGCCATTAATTTGCTGACAATCTCCGAAAGGACGGGCGGGATTGCGGGATTTATTTCATGCAGTGATGGCGGTTGCTTGGCAATATGACAATGTACCAATTCCATCGCATCGTTAGATTGAAACGGCAATTGTCCCGCCAGCAATGCGTAAAAAGTCACCCCCAAAGAGTAAAAGTCTGTCCGGTAGTCAATCCCCCGATTCATCCTTCCCGTTTGTTCGGGAGACAAATAGCCGAGTGTCCCTTCCAGGACGTTAGGATTCATCAGGGTTTGAGTTTCCCTGGGCAGCAAAGATGCAATACTAAAGTCAATGAGTTTGACTTGTTTTGTTTGGGGATTAATTAAAATATTGGCTGGTTTAATGTCTTTGTGAATTATCCGGTGGCGGTAGAGTATATCTAATGTATTGCTCAGGTCGATCGCCACTTGCAAAAACTCGCTCAGAGACGGCCCTGTTTCCCCTTTTTCCATCCATTCGTTCAGAGAAATTCCCCCAAAGTCTTCCATTACCAGCGCATAGCTGTTTTGGTAGGGTTCTAAACTGTAGGTTTCGATGATTCCGGGCAAGTTGAGATTTTTGGCGATCGTGTACTGATTGCGAAATTGCACCAGTTCGCTGAAGCTGGGATACTGGTTCCGCAAGACTTTGATGGCGACGGGCTGTTTGTCGCCAGTGCGGAAAGCTCGATAAACTAGGGTGCGAGTTCCTGAGTAAATGCGATCGAGAATTTGATAACCTGTCAATGTAAAATTTATACTTGCCATACTTTTATTCTTCCCTTCCTCCGCAGGCTATTTCCACATTAACAGAAGCCAATACAGTTTCCCAGTCCAGTAATTATTAAATTAATATGACATTAACCATCAATATTTGTGATGGGGATCACTGAAATCAAGTATTTTTCAAAATGAAGTAGCCCTATTTTTATTAAAAATTAAATAGCCTCATCCATAGGGGAATAGTGAATAATAAACTAACGCAGCCGATGCCGATCGCAGTTACGGCTAATTCGCGATCGAGATTGAAAGCTTCTGCCAGCAATGTAGTACCAAAAGCAGGAGGCATTGCCATTTGCAGCACTAGCACAAGTCGCGGCGCACCCGCGATCCCCAAAAACGTTAATCCCGTGCCAATTACCAAGGGAATTAACAACATTTTAATCACGAGACAAGCCACAACTTGTTTGAGGTTATGCAAGGAATTCAACTTGCTCAACTGCATCCCGATCGTAATTAAAGCTAAAGTAATTATAGTCCAAGCACCTGTTGTTAACAATTCTTCGATTGGTGCCGACAGCGGCAAGCTTCGCGAGACAAATCCTAAACCAAAAGCCCACAATGCCGGATTCTGAAAAATTGCCCGCAGGGGAGTTAACCAACTCTGACGGCGATCGCTTTTACCGCAGTGAGAAGCAATAGCAACTCCCAGTATATTGATTCCCATAGTAGTGCCTAGCAAGTCGTAAAACAACGCCCAGGCAAAGTGTTCCGAGCCTAATAAGGACAAGGTGACGGGAATGCCTAAAAAACCCGTATTACCCACCATCGTTGCCAATAAGAAGCTGCCTTGAGTGGGCAAACTCCAAGCGCTGGTGTGTTCCGGGCTATTTTGGGCGATCGGATTAAGAGTCTTGAAACGTTCCTCGCCGACACCGAAAATTATCAAAATCCCAGCGAGTCCTGCACCTGCTAGAATTGCCGCCCAAGCTATCAGCGGCGCCATCCAAATAGCGCCAGACAAATTGGCGCTGCGGATAAAAGCAACAATGCTCAATGGCGTGCCAAAGAAGAAAAGAAACTTGGCTAAATATGTAGAATAGCTTCTCGGTAGCTGGCGACCGAGAAAAAATCCCAACGTCACCCATCCGATCAGATTTAGATAAAGTTTGAGCAGCGGATTTTCTAAATAAACCATGATTGACTAAATATTTACTAAACGACTTACGCAGATCCACTACTTTTGTCAAAACAGCCCACCTTTAGCCTAGCGCCGCAATTTTCCCTTGCACCGCAGCGCTCAATATTAATGCTTATTCAGTTTCGCAAATAATTTTCCACACAGGCCTTGACATCCACATAAGCGCGTGTCATGATTAAGTTGAGGAAAAAATCAACATAGGTGAAAACTATGGCACGGCAAGCGAAACAATCATCTCAAGTCAAAAGTTCCAGCAGCCAAGCAGCCTCCAATACTCGCACCAAATTTACCCTCTACAATTTTGCCGGAAACGCCAAGGCATTCTATCTAGTCGATCGCATTAATTTAGAAAGAACACCAGGCGATATCCCAGAAAAATCCGTCGCTCACAGCATCATTATCATCGACCGTTCCGGCTCAATGTATTATGACTTAAAACCGCTGAAAGAAACCCTAATCAAGCTTTTGACCTTAGACGAATACAACAATTACCAGCTAATTGTCAGCCTGATTTCCTATGCTGACAAGGGGAACGTAATTTGTCATTTCCAGCGAATTCCCATTCAAGAAGTGCTGAAGTTTGACTCTCCATACATCAAAGAAATTCAAAAAATCCACACGGCTGGCTCTACCTGCATATCGCAGTCGATGGAACTCGCTAAATCTCTGGTTAAAGCGGGAGAATTGACAGCGATCAATTTGCACACAGACGGCTATGCAAATGACCCCAGTGCCAATTCCGAAGCTGCAAAACTAGGGGAAATTTGCGAAGAACTTAAAGAAATGGATGTGTTTGCTAACACTATCTCCTATGCCTGTGCTGACTTCAAACTTCTCTCCAAAATCGCCAACACATTATCGGGAAATTGCATCCGCGCTGGCGAAGTCAAAATGGTTTATGATGCTCTTTACGACAGCACAAAACTGTTAGGCAGTTCCGTTGCACCTCCGCTGGAAGAACCGTTAATTAAGGAATATGATTATCAAGTTTTTGTTTCCAAAAGCGGCAAGAAAATCAACGGTTCATCGAGTACGCTGAAAATCTGCGGGCTGAAAGCAGACGATCCGGGACTGTTTTACAAATATCAGAAAGTCGCCAAAGATGAGTATGACAAACTAGAGGTTCCCGTTGCTCAAACTGATGAGTCGGTGTTCGCTTTTGCGAAAGCTAACCTGGCTGACGGCAATTTAAATACGGCTAAGTATGCGCTGGTGAGTACCTTCGACGCTACTTTGACGGAAAAACACGCGAAAGCTTTGACAAATGCCCAAATAGCGGAGTTTACGGAAGATTTGGAACAGGCTGTCTTTGCGCCTGATGTGTTGAAAAATCATGAAATTGGCGATCGGGTAAAAGTCAGCGATAAAATTTCCCTGCTGGAGTTAATCAAGATATTGGAGGAAAACAGCAACAGCATCATCATCAACTTGAAACACTTGCAAGAAAATTATCAGCGAAAAGGTTTGAAGCGAATTGAAGGAAAGCGAGACGAAAACGGCAACCTTATCAAGCCTTGGCTGAAAACTGAATTCTTAGATGGTGGCGAATACGTGCAAATGGGTTCCTTTGCCATCAATCAAAATACCGCTACCATCAATATGCTGATTACCCGAAAAGCTAAGCTGGTAAAAGTTGAGGATGGAACTTTAATCGCAGAAGTGGCGGGAATTCTAGTTACAGACCTCAATACTTTCAACAATTATACCATTGTCAGCGACGGCGAAGTTAATATTAAGTCGCTGCGAACCAAAATCAGCAGCAAACCAGTGTTTGATTTGCTCAAAAAATGCGGTGTCCTTGAAAAAGACGGTTCGCCTGTGCAAGAATTTGACTTCCGTTCCGAGTACGATATTAAGTTAGAGACTTTGCCTCTCGTGCCTTTTGATGGGCGTTACGGTAGCCTTGACGGAGTGTTTGAGGAACTCGCAGAAATCAAAATTCTCTCTAGCATTCTCTCGGCTCATTTGAAGGAGGAATCCGAGGCTTACACAGCGGAACAATTGGAAGAATTGAAACAGCATTATCTGTCAAAAAGCCTTTACATCAATTTTCCGACGACGACGGAATACACAGATTTAAAAAGTGCGATCGCCAACGGTTCAGTAGATTCGCGAGTCAGCTACAAAATCGACATCGGCAGCAAAAACATCCTCAACTTCGGCAAATTGCACTCCGCCAACAAATTTCTCGATCGCCTTTATGAAGTTTACCACAAAAACACGGGCGAAAAGCTAGCCAAACCGACATTTGACATCACCTTAGATGAGCCTGTTGTCTTCGCCCACAAAACGCTGTCATCCCGAACAAAAATCACCAAAGTTGACGACTTGATGAAACTGATTTTCGATGAGTTTTTGGGGTTGGAGGATAACGGAATTATTAGCGCTACTTTAGCCAAAGTGGGTGCAGATAGTTTGCTGCGGCTTTTGCAAGCGAAATGGCAGGGAGAAGATGTCAAGCGAGAGGAGTTTGTCGCTGCTTTAGCTAATGCGAATGAGCGACTGGAAGCTTATGCCGAAAAAGTGTACAGGGAAAAAGTTTCACCGCTGGTTTTCTATATCGGTTCTACCGGACTTATCCCGGATGAAATGGAGGCAAAAGCGGCGACTGCTGAGGAAATTAATTCTAAATACGGCAACTTGCAATTTTCTAAAGATGAGCAAGAGGGGATGTTTTTTGAAGTGGGAGACTGCATTATTAGCGTGTATGCTAAGAATGAGTATTTCACGGTAGGGAAGTAGGAATTAGGGTGGGCTTTTGCCCACCTTGGTTAAATATGGCGGATTGAAATCAACCGCAAAGGCGCAGCCCCTAGTAACAAATCAGGTCAAAAAATATGGATACACCACCACTCCCACAACCAAAACTCGATCGCACACCGATCACTTTCGATCAATATGCAGCCTACACCCCCCAAAAGCTAGAACTGCGGCATGGTTTCTATGGCTATGGAGGGCAAGACTTGACAGGTTTTTATCTTGCAGTATTGGCAAATATGGGGTTACGGGAAGCTGTTCGCCAGGTACCGCTTTCACTATGGCTAGAAGCAATTCAAGAGTTAGCTTTGCAAAATCCTAAACTCAACTTTGATACTGAAACTGGGGAAGCTATGCTTAACAGCTTGAATCGAGGATTGGAAGATTTGCAAGCAGTTGCAGAGTATTTGGAAGAACAAGGTTAATTGCGATCGGTACAAACAGCAAAAACGAAACACTATTCGTTTATTGTATCAGGTGCGTCGCTGTAATATTATCGATATTTCTTTGGATATTTTTCATGGCGACGCACCCTAGGACTTAAAACGGGATTTCCTCATCTTCATCTTCCACAGTCTTCGCCGTCATCCGCCAACTGGTAATATAATCAATTTTCACATCAATTTTGTTAATTGCTTCCCCTAACCGCTTTTGGATGTATTGAGTCAGCGTCACCATAAAATCTAACTCAACTCCTGCAGATAGCGCAAGTTTTGCCAAGCTAGCAAAATCTACCTTTAAAATTGAGGAACTGGATAACTTAAAATGGGGAGTATTTTCCTGATTTTGCACCAACATTGCTTTTTTAATGCGCTCTTTCAAATGCTCAACTTCAGAATCCAGCAACTTCCATTCAGGCAAAATTTCTTTGTACCTTTCCCCCAATGCTGTTAAATCCTCACTCTCCGGTTCCGGCGCAATTTTCTTAGTAGATTTTCGCCGCTGCTGTACATTAGAATTCAACCGCCAACTAGCAATATCCTCCACCTCCAAAGATGGATGATCGATGAGTTTGCCTAACTGTTTTTGAATTTCTTTCGTCAGCGTCACCGGAAAATTTAACTCAATTCCCTCAGCTTGCGTCAGTCTGGCCAGCGTCATAAAATCAACTTTCATCGTTATCGAACTGGAAAGCTGAAAATAAGAACTGTCTTTGAGATTTTGCGCCAGCATCCCCGCTTTAAATCGTTCTTTAACTTCAGCGATTTCTGAATCTAGCGGCTTCCACTGAGACTCTATTTCCTGATATTTTTCGCCCAATGCTGTCAAGTTTTCTGTTGCGGGTTCGGGGTAACATTGGGCAATAATTTCTAGCAGGCGGCGATGCAATCCAGCTAAATAAACCGCGTCCATCTTGGCATATTCTAGCTGCTTCTGGGTCAGGGGACGCTTTGCCCAATCGCCGCTTTGTTCTGTTTTATCTACATAAGCAATGCCGCAAAGTGTTTCTATTAAAGTTTTGAGTTGTCGATTAGGTAAGGGCAGAATGTAAGCTGGAATCTTTCTCGCCATTTTCAATGTGCAAGTGACATTTTGAGCGTCGTCATTGCCGAGAAATCTGATGTCATAGCTGGCGTTGTGCAAGACTTTTTCTATATCTGGATTGACCATGATTTGGTTAATGAAATCTTTTGCCAATTCAGGTTTATCCAAGACATCTAGTAGAAAAGTGGCATCTCCAGTCGAATCTGTGGAGTCAGCTAACACCTGAATCAGAGATAATCTGGGGTTGGATTTATAGTCAGCGATTTCTGTATCCACCCACAGGATTTTAGCTTTGGAAAATTGAGCGATGAGTGCTGTGATGTCGTTTGCTACTGTTAAATAAGGCATTTTTACCGACTTTTGCTATTAACTTTTTGATTCTATTATGCTATAGCAATTATCGGATCGATTGTCAACGATTCAAGCGCCGGACATGGCATTGCCGTGTCTTGGACACACGCAGACCTCAGAAATCCGGTTTGTTCCTATATTTCTCGTTCCTGTTCACAAAACTCGTAGAAACCGGGTTTTTAGCCTCCAGCTAAAAAAAGAATGCAGTCGATCGCACTATTGAGGATTCCCGCGAACTTCCTCTAAGAACCAGTTACCTACTTCTGTATTGTCCGTCTGGCGACTGCGGCGCAAACCTTCCTCTAATAAAGCAACTTTTAGCCCCGGCAAAACTTGAGATTCCGTCAGACGTTCGCTTCCACGGTTAGCAATTATTTTGAAAGCAATAACTTGCGCTTTTTGTACGTCTACTACCCAATACTCAGACACTCCTAATTCTTCATAAATCATTCTTTTGGTACCCAAATCGTCTACGAGAGAACTGTCGGCAATTTCAATCGCTAAATCTGGGGAAACTAGGCTATCTAAATTCACTACAGAACTGCCGCGAGGTGCCGTTTGCACCCGGTCTCCGATGTAGTAAGAAGCATCAGGTTGAGCGCCTCTGACACCCGTTTTGGCGTAGCTACAGTTGACCAGCAGTCTCATTTTTATACCTTTAGCAATGCCAAATAAATTGATTAAGATGACGATAATTCCGTTGTCATCAGCATGATCTGGCCCGACTGCTGCCATTTCAATCCTCAACTGTCCGTTGTAATAGTAGCATTTTGCTCGATCGTACTCCGGCTGTTTAATAATTTCTATATATTCATCCCAAGTCGCTGTAACCCAGGTATCAGTTAGTAGTTTGGTTTGGAGTTGACTCATCATTACCTCACCGGAAAAAATCTTTGACTTTTGAGGGAAAACTTCTGATATCCATTCCGGTTGCACCGGAATGATTGTTGACTGTTGACTGTTGACTGTTGACTGTGAGTCAAAAAACTGAAAATGGCGCGAATTATTTGTTGGCAGCTTGATTCGACTTTATCAGGACGATGAAACGCGGATTTGATATCATTGTGGCGCAGCCGGAATTGATATGAGTAGGCGCGATCGCATTTTTACCATTCAGCAGTAAAGTACCCACGGAGCGCCCTACAAACGATCGCATTTTTACCATTCAGCAGTAAGGTACGCAACGCGCACCTTACAAACTATTAACCTATGACTATTCTGCCACTTCGTCACATTCCAATTCTTCTGCCGATTCTTCACCAGCAGGCGGCACTAAAGCCACAGCTACGATCGAATCATCCTCATCTAACCGCTGCACCCGCACACCCGTTGCTGTGCGCGATTGCGTGGAAATTGCACTCACAGCCTGACGGATAATAATACCTCGGTTGGTAATGATCATCAACTCGTCATCTTCGTTGACAATTCGCAGCGCAGCTACCTGATCCTTACCCTTTTTCGACTTGAATTTAGTAGCCGTCAATCCCTTGCCAGCCCGTCTTTGTAGGCGGAATTGAGAAACTGGAACCCGCTTGCCATAGCCGTTAGTGGTGATTACCAACACCGAAGGAACTTCGCTGCTAACTGTCGAAATTTCTTCGACCTCTTCGCCTTCAATTTCCTCGGCTTGCAGTTCTAATTCTTCGTCTTCCAATTCCCCATCTTCAGTGTCCAATTCAGCAATTTCGCCTCCTTCTAATTCCGAGTCTTCAGTTTCTAATAGAGCAATATTAGCTCCCTCTAATTCCGAGTCTTCAGTTTCCAATTCAGCAATTTCGGCAACAATTGAACTGGGCAAAATGTCCATGCTAATCAACTCATCGCCCGATCGCAATTTCATTGATTTTACACCCCGCGTCGCGCGGCCGACTGGGCGCAACTGTTCGTGATTGGTGCGGAAATGAATTGCCATGCCTTGGCGCGTACCGATGATGATGCTGTCACCCACTTTTGCTCTGCGTACCCAGCGCAGTTGGTCGCCTTCTTCTAGAGAAATGGCGATTAATCCATTAGTGCGGATGTTGCCAAAAGCTGAAAGTGCGGTTTTCTTGATGTAGCCGCCGCGAGTCAACATCACCAAGTATTCTTCACTGGTAAATTCTGTCACTGACACCATAGAAGTAATTTTTTCTTCTATCGGAATCGGCAGCAGTTGTACCACGGGAGTGCCGCGGGCAGTCCGGGAACAGATGGGAATTTGATAAGCTTTGACAGAGTAAACTACGCCCCTGTCGCTGAAGAACAAAACGCTGTCGTGATCGCAACAAGAAAGGAAATGTTCTACTCCGTCATCTTCTTTCATTTTCGCGCCTGCTTTGCCGCGAGTAGCGCGACTTTGGGCCTCGAAAGTGCTGACCGGCATCCGCTTGATGTAACCTTGCTCTGTGATCAGAATAATTGCTTGTTCGTTGGCAATTAAATCTCTTTCATCGATTTCTCCTTCGGCGTGTTCGATGACGCTGCGTCTAGGAGTCGCGATTTTGGTTTGGATTTCGACTGCTTCAAATTCGGCGATTTCTAAGATGCGTTCCCGGCGCGCTAAGATATCTTCCAAGTCTGCGATTTTAGTTCGCAGTTCTTCGTGTTCTTGCTGAATTTTTTGCGCTTCTAATGCTGTCAAACGCCGGAGCTGCATTTGCAGAATTGCGTCGGATTGCTGTTCAGAAAGACCGTAATTATCCATCAATTCTTGTTTGGCTGCTGCGGAGTCGGCAGCGGCGCGAATTAGGTGAATAATTGCATCTAAGTTGTCTAGGGCAATTAATAAGCCTTGCAGAAGGTGGTCGCGTTCTTCTGCTTTGCGGAGCTCATATTGAGTCCGGCGAGTAATTGTCTCAATGCGAAAATCTAGGAAGACATTGAGGAATTGGGAGAGCGTAAGTAGTTGGGGTTCCCCATTTACTAGCGCTAACATATTGGCTCCAAAGTTGGCTTGGAGGGGTGTTTGTTTATAGAGATTGTTGAGGACGACGCGGGGATAGGCGTCGCGCTTGAGTTCGATCACGATCCGCATTCCGTCTCTATCGCTTTCGTCGCGAATGTCGGAAATTCCATCTAATCTTTTGTCGTTGACAAGTTCGGCAATTTTCTCAATTAGGGCTGCCTTGTTTGTTTGGTAAGGCAATTCGGTGATAATAATTGCTTCTTTGTCGGGGCGGCCGGGATGTTCGATGGTTTCAATGCCGGCGACTCCGCGCATTGTAATCGAACCGCGCCCGGTGGTGTAAGCATCGCGAATGCCGCCTCTACCGAGAATTTGCCCTCCGGTGGGAAAGTCCGGGCCGGGAATGTACTGCATCAATTCCAGGTCAGTAATTGCTGGATTGTGGATTAGTGCTACTAAACCGTCAATTATTTCGCCTAAATTGTGCGGCGGAATGTTGGTGGCCATCCCTACAGCAATCCCGGAGGAACCGTTGAGCAAAATTTGGGGGATGCGTGCCGGGAGTACGAGGGGTTCTTGCTGGGAACCGTCGAAGTTGTCGCCGAAATCAACTGTTTCCGAGTCGATATCGCGCAGCATGGAGTCGCTCGTCAAAGCTGTCAGGCGACACTCGGTGTAACGCATGGCAGCGGGCGGGTCGTTGTCAACGGAGCCGAAGTTGCCGTGGCCGTTGATCAGGCGTTCCCGCATGGAAAAATCCTGAGCCATCCGCACCAGGGCGTCGTAAACCGCTGTATCTCCGTGCGGGTGATACTTGCCCAGCACCTCCCCCACGACGCGGGCGCATTTGCGGAAAGGTCGATCGGGAGTCAAGCCCAATTCGTTCATGGCGTAGAGAATGCGTCGGTGAACGGGCTTGAGACCGTCCCTGGCATCTGGTAGCGCCCGACCGACTATTACGCTCATGGCGTATTCCAAGTACGATCGGGACATCTCATTACCCAGATCCGTCGGGATTATCCGCGACTCAGAGGTGCTCATAGGTTGAAAAACTCCGTTAAAAATTTAAATTTGACGGCTATAAATCTCAAAAATGCGATAAAATCGGTTTGGATTCAGTAGAGCTGCCAAATATTGCCAATTACTCCTGAAATTATATCACAATTTGCCTTGAACTTTATGGGAAAGTTGCCAGAAAAATTAAGGAACGAAACAAGCACAATTGATGATTTGTCAGTTGGTGATTTTGTCAGCAGTTGGCACAAGCTAAAAAGGTTTTTTTAGGCGGTCGGGTTTCATGCTTTCGTGAGTTTTTTTGACGGCCATATAAGAAATTAAAATGGTTACTCGATCGCAATTTTAATTTCACAAAACCGAAGGCCTTCTTAAAGCCAACTAAAAATCTAAAATCTAAAATCTAAAATCAGCCGATGCTACCCGTCATCTACTCCGAAGATTTCTTGCTGCACAAGACTGGAATGCTTCACCCAGAGCGACCAGAACGTTTAACGGCGATCGTCAATGCTCTGAAAGCTGCTCCTTGGGCTGCCCAAATTGAGTGGCAACTGCCCACCCCAGTGGCGCAGCGCGAACAAGCACTGTTCTCGGCTCTCAAAAAAGTTCACGCGCAAAGATACATCAAAGAAGTCGAACATTTGGCTCATCGGGGAGGCGGCTACCTCGACGGTGATACGCCGATTTCTGCTGAAAGTTACGACGTAGCGCTGCTAGCGGCGAGTGCTTGGCTCGATGGGGTCGATCGAGTGCTGGCTGCGGGGGAACCGGCTTTTGTGCTGGCCAGACCGCCGGGACACCATGCCGAAAAAGCCCGCGCGATGGGTTTTTGCTTGTTTTCCAATGCTGCCATCGCAGCGAACTACGCCCTGGAACAGCCGGGAATTAACCGCGTTGCCGTCCTCGACTGGGACGTGCACCACGGCAACGGCACTCAATCTGTGGTGGAAAACAGCCGGCAAATTGCCTACTGTTCCCTGCACCAATCTCCGTGCTATCCGGGAACGGGAGATGCCGACGAGCACGGGGCCTACGGCAACGTGCTGAACATCCCCCTGTATCCGGGCGGCGGCATAGCTGAATACCTGAGCGCCTTTGAATCTCTTGTCGTGCCTTTTTTGTCAAAATTTGAACCGGATTTGTTGATTGTCAGCGCCGGTTACGACGCTACTGCGTCGGATCCGCTGGCGAGCATGACTCTGGGTCCGTCAGATTACGGTACTTTCACGGGATATTGCCTGCAAATCACCCGCCGCATCGCCTTTGGTTTGGAGGGGGGTTACGCGCTCAAAGAGTTGGCCCAGTCGGTTGTGGCGACTATTGACCGATGCCTCAATAAGGTGGAAAATTAGCTATGGGGAAAATGAGGTTGAGAAGCCATGAGGACGGGATTGAGATTTTTTGAGGGCGATAAGCGAAGCTATCATTTGCCGATCGCGCTTGATGACTTTTTTCCTTCGGACCGGTGACTTCTTCACGCTTAACTTCTTCACCCTTGACTTATTCCTTCTGAGTTCCGTGACAAACATCACAAATTTAAAAGATCCGAGTCACTTGCCATCTAAGTCTCGGTCACAGATTTGTAGCGCAAAAATCACACTGTGTCACTGTTTTCGATCGCCTTTGGAGTCGCTCCCAGAGCTCATAATAGGATTATTAAAGTCAGGGTGTAAAAATTTTATATGTCTCAATCAACTAGGAGGTTTATCATGTCACTCTCCCAAATGACACTCGAAGAGTTATTTGGTCAGATAATGTTCTCCAGCGTCGTGACTCGCCACGACCGGAGCCAGCTCAGATCTGCACTCTTAGAAAGAACGCTGAATGAAGATGAGTATGCCATCATCAACCGACTTCTGTACAACGTGCGCCGCGGTTGGGTAAAAATTATCGATTAAAGAGGCGGCCGTCAACCTCCTTGAGGAGGAGTTAATACGATTTTCGATTTTCGATTTTCGATTTTCGATTAAATCGATTAAAGAATTGGTAATGACTGATAACTATCGGGGTTTAGAGCACGGGGCTACAGTTACATTTTTTGGCGAACTGGTTAAAAGTAGAAATGGCCACTTCAGGAAGTTTTTTGTGTTTAATACTTGGATCGAAAGTTTGAGGCGTGAGAGAGCGGTGTGAATTATCAAAATCGCCTTACACATCAGCCTATAGGTAGAGATTATTATAAAATAACAGGTTTCGGGTGCATCTCTACTTGTTGAAAAATTGTGAGTTTTGAGTTGTTAACCCAGAGGTTAAAATTAACTCAAAACTCATAATTTTTTGGAGGTGAGATTTGAGATTTGAGATAGGGAAAGACTGATGGGGTAGGGGCTGGGAGCCTTTAGAAAGTTGATATTTTATAAACGGGTATTAAAAATCAAAACAATAAGCAGTTTCCGGTTGAGGAGGATGGTGCGATCGTTACAAGCATAGCGAGTCGCATTGGTCGATCGACCATTCCGGCAATTTGAGTCCGGAAGTGTCAAAATATTAACAACCAGTTCATCCCCAAAATATATGGCTCCCGCCGTTTTAATTGAAAATCTTCAGAAACGCTACGGCACTGTAGAAGCCGTTAAAGATGTTTCCTTCAAGGTAGAACCGGGGGAAATATTTGGTTTGCTAGGCCCCAACGGTGCAGGCAAAACCACAACCCTGCGGGTACTTTGTACTTTGAGTGCGCCCGATAGCGGACGCATTGAAGTGTCTGGCATTTCTGCTGTCAGCCAGCCGAGAATTGCCAGACAAAGACTAGGCTATGTCGCCCAAGAAGTGGCTCTCGATAAGGTGCTGACGGGGCGGGAACTCCTGCAACTGCAAGCAGCGCTTTACCATTTGCCGCGCCATACGATTAAAGGGCGGATTGAGAAAATGGTGAAACTCCTCGGTTTGGAGGAGTGGGAAAATAAAAAGACGGGCACTTATTCCGGCGGTATCCGCAAACGCCTCGACTTAGCTGCTGGGTTGCTTCACCAGCCGGATGTTTTGGTGTTAGACGAACCGACTGTCGGGCTCGATATTGAAAGCCGGGTGGTAGTGTGGGATTTCCTGCGTCGCTTGCGGGAGGAAGGTACGACGGTGTTGATTACCAGCCACTATCTCGAAGAAGTGGATGCTTTGGCCGATCGCGTGGCGATTATTGACAAGGGTACGGTGATTGCTGAGGGGACGCCGGAGGAGTTAAAAAATCGGGTTGGGGGCGATCGGGTGACTTTGCGGATTCGGGAGTTTTCGCCGATCGAAGAAGCCGAAAAAGCTAAAAATCTGATGCAATCGCTGCCTTTTGTGCAGGAAGTAATTGTCAATACCGCTCAAGGAAATTCTCTCAATTTAGTAGTAACACCGCAAAGCGATGCGCTGGTGACTATTCAGCAAGCTTTAAAAAATGCGGGACTTCCTACTTTTGGGATTGCTCAATCTCGGCCGAGTTTGGATGATGTGTATTTGGCGGCGACAGGTAAGACGCTGTTGGATGCGGAGTTGGCTGCTGCTAGCAACCGCGATTTGAAGGCCGAGCAAAAACAGGCGATGCGATCGTAGTTTAGTTTAATGGGAAGCTCCGCGCGCGGGGTCAGAAACCCGGTTTCTTGACAGATTTCTGGTCGCCAAACCAGATTTTCCTCAGAAACCGGGTTTCTTTGGCCTTAGTCCTATTTAAGTTAATGCGGGCGATTCTCTTTGGGGATAGCTCCGCTTCACGCACTTTTTGATTCAAGGAAGGGGCGATGGTTTTTTTAGCTACAATCTTAAGAGGGGAGCGAAAAAATAAGATGCTAATTTTGGGAGATATTAATAGATGAATCTTGTTTTAGAAGTTGAAGCGCCTCCTTTCCGAGAAGATGCAACAGGTGCTATTCGGGTGGGAAACTCAAGAGTTTTGCTGGAATTGGTGATTAGAGCTTTTCAGGATGGTGCGTCGCCAGAATCTATTGTACAGCGTTATTCAACTCTGTCGTTGTCCGATGTCTATAGTGCGATCGGCTATTATCTCCGACACCAAGAAGCAGTAGAAGCTTATCTCAATTATCGCGAGCAATTAGCCGATTCCGTCCGTCAGCTTTTGTTAGGTATTCCACCGGATCTCAGCGTTGTGCGATCGCGCTTGTTAGCCCAAAAACAATCTTGAGGGTTAAGTATTTCGGCGGTAGAAACCGAGTCTACACAAACGAATTCTGCCTTCGCAGACTAAGAGATAAACCGATATTCAAGGTGGATTTGATATCATACATCTAACACTTGCTCTGCTGTCAATGCTAATTCGGGGAAAGTTCGAGATATAATTCGCTCAGTTCCTCTGTAAGCAGTCATTTGATAAACCCCATTTTCATCAAGCAGGTAAACAAAAACAGTTGGCTCTTTCGGGTTGCCCAAATAGTTTCTGCTACCCAAAGCTAAATAATCGACAATCCAATATTCAGAAATTCCCAGCCGTTGATATTCATCCAGCTTGTCGATATAATCATCTTCCCAATTTGTTGAGACAACTTCTACAACTAATTGTGGTGGTTCAGTTAGGGCTGAATAGGCGAAGGGCTGCGATTCCCAGAGGGTTTTGTCTACTACTGTAACATCAGGATGGCGGCCTTGTTCTTTACCATTCGGGGTTAATGTCCTCAGCATAAATCTGCCAGATACCCTGTAATTGAGCGGAACGCGATCGACTTCTCTATCAAATTGTTTTATCAGAAAATCAGCAACATCCTCATGCAATCTTATTGGTAATATTTTCACAATTTCTCCATTGACAAGTTCATAGCGGCCTTCTTCATCGGGAAGTTGCTTCACAAATTGCTCGAAACTGAGAATCTGCTTAGGTTGGGTAGGAGTTGCGGTCATGGTTTTCTCTCATTTAGCTAGATATTTAAGACTATTCTGCCACCATTTTAACATACTGTTTTAACACAGGTGGAATCGTGAAAACGGTTTCAGTTTCACCGCTCAATTTTTCGATCATTCCCCGTCTGGCTAAAGATTGAATTGCTTTAAATAATTCGCCCTGCGAACCTTGACATTTTGCCAGAAATTGAGTAAAGGAAACAGGTTCGATTTCATTACTAAGTTGCGAAATAGCCTGTTTTTCTATTTCGGACAACCGCTGATAATGCTGCTGCAATATCGGTGTCAATTCATCGCTTAAAAATACTGGTTGATAGCTTAAATATTGAGAGACTCTACCGCCAAATAAGTTGTTAATGGTTTGAGCGACTAATTTTAACCAGAGGGGATTACCTTGATAAAGGTTAATCAATTCTGACCAGTATTCTTCATCCAACAAACCCTTTTGTCTAAGAATTTCTGTTGCTGCTTCACCTAAACCTGTTAACTGCAATAAACGTACTGCTGAATTATCGTCGGTGAATGTGATGATGTCTGAGGGAGGTTCCCAACTATTGAGAATTAAGCAGCTATTGTGGGGAATTTCGCCGATAAGTTTAAATAAGGTTCCGTAGTTTTCATATCCGAGTTTATAATGTCCTGCAAGTTGCCCGCTGCTGAGAATTTGCTGCACGTCATCGAGGATGATGAGACAGGGATTTTCGCGCAATGTTTCTATTAGGATTGACAACTGAACATCGGTGTTGGCGGGTATGTTAATTTCTGGTTGATTTGAGAGAAATTGAATGAGGGTTTTGAGGGTTGTTTCGAGGGGTGGGGAGGTGCGGAGACTGCGCCAGATGATGCGATCGAATTGAGTTTGAATTTGGGGGATGAGGTGACGGGCGATCGCACTTTTGCCGGTGCCTGCCATGCCTGTGATGGTGAGGAGGCGGCAGTTTTGCTCTAGAATCCAGGTTTCGAGGGCGCTGAGGGGAAATGAATGGCGATCGTAGAATGTTTTGAGAGCCGGTGCATCTCTTAAATCGAGTCGCGGTTTCTGTTGGGTTTTGTCTTCAGTTGAGGTTTGTGTTGGGGGTGAGTGTTGTGAAGTTTGGGGAGGCTGTGAGGCTTCTGTGCAGAAGTTGATGTTACCCTGTTCTAAAAAATTATAATTGAGGAAATTAGAATTGTGAGAAACTTGATATCTTTCCATTGTCGATCGAAAATTTGATTTATTTATATCTTCTCTTAATAACTTTGACAAAACTTTCAATAATTTTGAGGTAACATCCCTAGTGTAACCCTCACTGTAGCCAGATTCCTCGGCGATCTGAATGTATGTCTTACCTTGCCAAACACCCCGCAGTACAGTCTCTTGCACATCGGCTAGGTGTTTTCCTGTTTTGGCGAAAACTAGGTTGTCGGTAAATCTCAACACTTCTTTAACATCCATTAGTCGGCTAGCTGCTAGAGGTTTTGCCAATTATATCTGACATCTTCTGACATTTTCTAACATTTGCCAACAATCGTAGTTTTTCAAGATCAGACAAAATCTGACTTTTTCCGATAGTCATAACCAAGCTCTGATGTGAATAATTAGGATATGTAAAAGCTTTTTGGATAATCGAGGTAGCTAAAGATGGTAGTCATTCAACTGATTTCGGCGAAAACTGGACAACCCATCAAAGGGAAAGAGGTTGGCGTTGGAAACAATGATTTTTTAAAGCAGGGACAAACAGATCGCAAACGAACTAATCAGCAGGGAGAAGTTGAGTTCTCTATAGATCCTTGGGCTAATGGCACAGTTTATGTTGATGGCAATCGTGTTTATCAAGGTAAAATAGATGGATTTATGAGAATTTCTGTCTAAAACTAAAGCGAAAATTATCCAAAATTAGGATGTGTTAGTTAATCCTTAGCAGATAGAAGCGAGCGAGAGCCATTTTTTTAATGTTGCACAATTTCTTTACTGGAAACATTTTCGATAAGAGGCGATCGCTTAGATATTAAATTAAATTATTGTGATAATCGGATAATTTATGCCGCTCGCAATAGTGTTGACAAAGACAACAGAGAGGGATTTGTGAAAATCCTTCTCTACTAAACTCAAGCTAAAAACTTTAAGATTTAGGACTTCCAAACGATGGGAATTTTAATTGGGCTTGCGATCGCGATCGCTGCCTTTGTCACTTTAGTCAACATATACGAATACAAAAGCCAAGCAAGCACGAATACTTTGCGGGACTTACTCGCCTCTGGAAAGTGGAGAGAGGCTAATAAAGAAACTGAGCGACTCCTCGCTGTGACGACAAATCGAGCTATGGGTTTACCCAGAAATCAGGAGAGGTATCGTTTAAATCCGAAAACATTACAACGTTGCATTCCTTGTTCTATTTTACGCACTGTTGACCAGCTTTGGGTACAATACAGTGACGGACGTTTTGGTTTCAGCATCCAGTTAGGTATCTTGGAAGAATGTAAAAAAGCGGATGATTGGAAAAAAAAAGAAGTACAGGAATTTGATAGAATAAATAGCAGCGGTTACGGTATACAGGGTGGTAGAGTTCACAGTTATTTCCAAGGTTACGGGTTCTCTCCACTCGCCGATCCAGTGGAATTGGTAATTCTTTGGGAACGCTTAGGATGGATTACTCGTGGTTACACTGATGGCAGATACACTTATTTTAACCGAGATATTCCTGATCTCAACTACAGTCTAAGTGCTCCAAAAGGTCAACTCCCCGTCTATGATCATGGTACGACTCTTTATGATATACATACGCTAAGTATTTTGCAGCGACTAAAAGACTGTGGACACTCAGTCACCTCGATTCCACAACCTCTCAGCCCTTACCCACAATCTCCCTTTTTTAACCCCAACTCACAACCTCCCAGCATTGACCAACCTCCCGGCCTGGACCAACCTCCCGGCCCTGACTATCCCTTTTTATAAGAGACTACTCATACTCTAATTCTTGCCATTCTCTATCTTCCTGGTAATGTTGCAACATTGCCTCAGCTTGTCTTTCTAAAATCCTTCCCCTCTCTTCCAGCGGTAATTTCATAAATTCTCGGCGACTGGGATAGTTGGCTACTGTTGGTATTTCCAAAGCTATATCCGTCGGCTGCTTCTGAATCTTACGCTGAGAATTCAATGCTTCTATTCGATCGCCCTCAGCTTCTTCCGCTGCAATATCAGCATCAATTTCCTCTCGGTTAGCATGATAATAAGTCAAAGCTGCATAGACTTGGGTGAGAGTTAAATGCCCGATGCGATCGGCAATTTCTTCTGCACTCAAACTTTGCTTGTACCAAATAGCAATGCGCCGAACTGTAACACCCGTTCCGGCAATAATTGGACAGCCACCATGTATGTCAGGGTGACGGCTAATTAAAGTTCCTATATCCGTGATAGTTGACAAGATTTTTTCCCCGCCAATTTCTGATCGCTCTCTTATCTAGCATAGCACTGTCACAGCAAGAGCGATCGCCCCAATCATCCCCTAAGCCCTACCAGATCCCAAAACATTATTTAATTTACCGCAAATCCGGTGTACTGCCGAATATTGGGAGAACGAAATCCCAAAACAATCTGTTCTTTTGGGATTCCCCCCGCTACTAACTCATTCGCAATTCCCTCTTCAGTTCCATCTCTTTGAATCCAAATTTTTCCCTCAATAATATCAACATGAACTAAACATCCGTGAACCCTAATATCGTTTTCGCGCCCCAATATTATTAGCAAATAACGGTCTGAATCGCTATCAAAAACCGTTTGAATCTGAATATCTCCATAAGCATAAGGTATTTGAGCATATTCAGTCAGAATCTTTTTGATAATGCAACGATAATTTTCTAAGGTTCCCATTGTACTATCTCCTCATTTTTTTCAGCAAAAACGATTAAACATACTTGATAATCTGCTCTAATAATTTGACCAAGCGGTTCAGACAATAATTCGCTAAAAACTGATTGTGTAATAGCTAGATAGAGCTTTCTATCTGGTTCAGTTCTAGCTATTACAGAACGGTAAACTAAGTATTGACCCAGGGCATTCTCCAGGTCATTCATGTCTGATGCGCCAACAAAACTTTTGACTTCTACAGCTATCTTCTGTCCAGCCTTCTCAGCACTTAAAATCCGCTCTGCGCCCAAATCCACGTACATATCTTTAATTCCCCATTTTAATCGCAAGGGATCGTGGGTAATTCTCTATCCGTCTTTAAGGAGGGCATTTTTGACAACATTGTGATAGAGGTTTTTGGCTGGCATATTGGTGGAAGAAGTCAATTTTTAATCAAAACAATTATATCCTAAAGTTTCGATAATTATCAAGTTTTGATAATGCCGATCTCCTTAATTTTACCACAATATTTCTTCTAAAAGACTCAAGCAATTTCCTCCGCTAAAAGCCGACCATCGCAGCGCTCATACTCATCTTCCAAAAGCCATGAATGAGCCTCATCATAGCTTGAACTTAAAAACAGAGACGTATAGTTTGCTGATGGGTCATAAATACAAAAACTTCCATTCTTTCCACTCACTAACATCACAATACGAGGGGGAAAAACAATCGGGTCTACCCACAATTCGATAAATTCCCAGTCATTAATTTGTTCGGCGAGGTCGGGTGCGTGGGATAACATGATATTTATCTGTTCCTTTGATAATTTTTATTTCAGCGTAATAAAGGGGAATACGACTACCCTCTGATCTAATTTGATAGCCGATCGCATCGTCAAAGAAGAGTCCATAACGTTCGTAGTCATCGGTTTCATCCTCAACTCCTGTCAGATATCCTCTGTCTATAATAGCTTCCGTCACTGCATCTAGTGTAGCTCTGTCATTGAAAACATGAGCTTTTCCCTCTTTCCTTAGCAGTCGTTCCACCTGTGACGTACCGGGAAGATGTTTGTCAAATAAACTACTTCTAGCGTCTGGTGTTAGTTCGCGTTTAATGCCACTCATCAACTAATTAGACAGGTAACAGGACATTCAGTTTACCAAAACCCTACACAAAGACCGATCGCCCGCCCAACAGCACCAATACCTCCAGACTTGCTACTGTAAAGAGAGTTAGATTTAATCAACAAGCAATTATGAGCGGTACTGTTACATCCCCCAACAACCTCAACCAGCAGCGGCCACTCTCCACGGCATCCGCTGACACTTCCAGTTCCCTGCTGGGCGACTTCATCCAAGAAACACTAGCCTTAACCAAGCGCCTGTTTATTCAATTGCAGCGCCGCCCCTCGACGCTAGTTGCAGGCATTATTCAGCCCCTGATGTGGTTGGTTTTGTTCGGAGCTCTGTTTGAAAATGCACCCGCAGGCTTGTTCGGCGAAAGCCAGAATTACGGACAATTTCTCGGCGCTGGTGTAATCGTTTTTACTGCCTTTGCCGGGGCGCTGAATGCCGGTTTGCCAATCATGTTCGATCGCGAGTTCGGATTTCTCAACCGCTTATTAGTCGCGCCGTTGGCTTCCAGATTTTCGATCGTCCTGGCTTCGGCTATTTTTATCGTCACCCTCAGCTTTATCCAAACCGGCACAATCGTTACAGCGGGAGCGTTTTTGGGCGCGGGATTCCCCGGAATTGCCGGACTGGGGGCGATCGCCCTAATTGTCCTACTATTAGTTTTGGGCGTCACCGGCTTGAGTCTGGGTTTAGCCTTCGCTCTTCCCGGTCACGTAGAATTAATAGCGGTAATTTTTGTTACTAACCTGCCGCTGTTATTTGCCAGCACAGCCCTCGCGCCGCTGTCATTTATGCCAGAGTGGCTGCAAGTTGTGGTGACTCTCAATCCTCTGAGTTACGCGATCGAACCCATCCGCTACCTGTACCTGCACAGCGATTGGTCGCTAGCCAGTGTCGTGATGCACGCTCCTTGGGGTAATGTTAGCTTTGGAGGAGCGCTATTAGTGCTGCTGGCGTTTGATTTGGTGGCGCTGCTGAGCATTCAACCGCTGCTGCGGCGACGGTTTGCTTAGTTAGGGCGATCGCGGCCTATCTGCGGGCGATCGTTTAACCTGCACCATCAATTGTAGGGACACTCCAAAAGCCCATTGGTGTCAACTTAACGTCAAACCCAGTCACAGAATGGTGTTGGACTATTAAGCCTAGATCCCCCCTAGCCCCCCTTAAGAAGGGGGGAACCGGAAATGGATCAAAGTCAACCCCTACTCCCCTTCTTAAGGGGGATTTAGGGGGATCTGGACTCAGGTAAAAACGAGATTTATCAAGGCTTTCAGGCTTAAGTTGACACCAATGGGCATTGCCCTGTCCTTAGCCCCAGCGAAGTAATATAATATTTAGTCACAAGTCAGAATATTGTTTAGATAGAATTGTTTTTTTGAAGGTTCAACTAATAAATTATGAAGACCAAAACTTCCAAATCTGGCAAATTGATGGTGGGGATTGCTGCAAGCGCGATCGCATCCTGTGCTCTGTTCTCCCCTCAAGCAAGCTTCGCTCAAGCCAGCGGTGTAACTAATGCCCAACCGCTGCAAGACTTTCAAACTCAAGACAATACCGACCCATTTTCCGGCGGCAGCAGCGGAAGCGCAATCTTGGATTTAATTCATAGATCCAGATTGGGAGGCGGCCGCAGCATGGAAGAATTTAATACCGAACAGCGCCAAAATTTGAACGATGCGGCCACAGAATATCGGAACAAACAGCGCCTACTACTGGAAAAGCAAGCTGTACCTACACCAGGGGCGATCGCACCAGCAGAAATTACCGCCCCCGTCCCTTAAATTTACAACTGCTGTTTGCTCATTTCTCAGTCCGCGTGAGCGAAGCCAGCGCTTAGGCGGACTTCGTTTGTCTAGCAGCAATTTCAAGATCTGAATCTTATCTAAAAACCATCCCCCTTAATCCCGTTCCAACCACGCCCGCATTTTACCCGGATTAAGCAAACCGTAAGGATCTACCAACTTTTTAAACTGCAACTGTTCCACATTAATACTTTTCATCCCTCCATCTTCCAATATATAAGTGTGAGGATTAGCAATCAGTGCGCCTTGCTCTTCGTGATAGCGAATAATTTCATTTAGCCGTGATTCCGTAGTGTAGCGAACTATTTGCAAAGCCGCGGCGATCGCCCTGCCATTCATCCGCAAAAACTCCAAGTGCATCATCACCTCATCCCCATAAAAATTATACAGTTCCTCAATCAACTTCAAACCTTTATCTGGGGGAAAAATCGTCTGCAAATAAGTCAGAGACGGGTCAGCGCTGCGAGCGTGTAGAGTTGTATGATTCCAAGTAAATTCAGCAATTGCTGCACCTTTGCTCGCTGCTTGCGCGTTTTTTTGATAGCAAATTGTGCCGCCATATTCGCGCACCAAATCTTGCAGCGGTTCCAGACAAGATTCAGCTACCATTAACAAAGCGCAGTGCTTACCTTCAGGAATCTCCTCGCGGAAAGCAGCAAAATAAGCAGGAATCGGCCAAGCACAAACACAAATTAGTTTTTTGATAATTCCGTCAGCATCGCCCAAAGCTTGACCGAAGTTTGCCGCTGTCATAAAATCGTCAAAAGCGACGATGATTTCCGCCCAAGGATAAGCAGGGGCGAGGGGAATTTCTAACTCAGTAATAATCCCATTTGTGCCGTAAGCGTGATTGACTTTTTGCACTTCATCGCCGCGCAATTCGATGACGCGGGGCTCGTCTTCCATTGTAACGACTCGAACGGCATGAAGATTTCCCCGATCGCGCAATTGCCCGTAAGTTATCGAACCAATTCCCCCGCTACCGCCGCCGATAAATCCCCCAATCGTTGCGGTGCGATAGGTTGAGGGAACCATCCGCAATTCCCAACCAGTTTCTCGCGCTTGTTTGTCGAAAACCGACATTTTCACCCCTGGTTCTACGCAAGCTAAACCTGGTTTTATCCAGCGGATACTGTTCATTTTGCTGATATCTAAAATGACGCCGCCCTTGAGGGGAATGCACTGCCCGTAATTGCCCGTTCCTGCACCTCTAACAGTTAGCGGAATTTTGGATTTAACGCAGGCTGCAGCAATCCGCAAAACTTCGGCTTCGCTGGCCGGACGCACTACTAAATCTCCTGTTTTATCACTTAAGAGAGGTTGCAAAACTGGACTGAAGTGATAATAGTCTTGAGATAGCTTGACAACTTGCGCGCGATCGCTAATTATTTCAATTCCCGATAGTTCCGAAGAAAAAGCATCCCAGTCAATACTTTGAATCGCAGTTGCAGTCATTTTGTGTCCTCAATCCTGACAGTATTATATATTTTCTCAAGGCGAACTCAGTAACATAAAATACTAACTGCAATCTTTCTTTAAAAATCCTGGACGCACCTACATATATAAGTTCTGCGTCGCGGACTGCTTTTTTCAATTAACAAATCCCCCAAAGACTGCCATACCGTAGTATTTCCAAGGCACTGCAACAGTCTCAAATCCCGATGAGGCAAGCATTTCCAACTGTGCCGAAAGTGTAGCTAGGCGATCGGGATTAGAATACCCGTAAGAGACACTCGTCCCCACATTTGCCCGAATTTGTGCTAAGGTTTCCCCCTGATTTAGCGCCCAATCTTCTCGCGCCGCTTGATAAATATCTTTCATTGCTGCTGATTCTGCTAAAAGAGGGTCGGCATTCCAAAAACAGCCACCAGCATTTAAATTTTCGCGAATGCGTTGAAACAATTTCAACTTCATCTCATCCTCAAGATGATGAATTGCCAGAGATGAAATGCAAGCATTGAATTTATCGCCCAAGCCTGAGAAATTTGGGTTGTTCGCCCATTCTCCAAAGTCCATTTCTATGCCAGTCCACCGGGCTGCGTATCCTGCCGACTCTATTTTGGCGCGGGCAAAATCAAGCATTCGCGGCGAGTAATCGACAGCCACTATTTCCGCAGACGGGTAGCGTTTGAGAACTTTTAAAGTAAGTTCCCCCGTACCGCAGCCTAATTCTAAAATGCGGTGGTTTGTGTTAGCAATGCAGCCTACTACTACATCCAGCATTTCGTCATATTTAGGTAAAAGTCGCCGAATGCCGGTATCAAAATTGGCAGTATTGACGAAAACTTCTCCGGGAAAAATTTCGTTGCGCGCAACTGAGGCAGTAGAGTCAGAATTCACGATCGCCAACCATAGACTACAATTGCTATCCTAACCTAGATACAGCAAAAATTGCATGAAGTAGGGACACGGCACTGCCATGTCCTTACCTGATATCTCAACTGAAAAGCGTTATAAAGTTATGCGTACTTTTACGGAGAACCCCAACACTCGCTGTAAATAACAATAAACAATCCCTTGCACTACGCCGTCTGGGTTTAGCCCGACGCCGACAAAGCGACTTGAAAAAGCAGTGTTATGTTAGTAGTGCATAAATTCCAATCAAGATTCAACCTCACACTTGAGGATACCATGCGCCAGTTGATTTCTCGAATTCGGGCTGCCATCAGCCAATTAATTTATAAGCGAATTCTCTTTGCGGTGACAATTTTATTTTGTGTAGGTGTAGGAGTAGCGATGGCAAATATGTCTCGTCTTTCCTCCACCCTAATTGAATCGCAAGCCCTCCAAAATGCCACCCTCTATGCCCAAGCAGTTAAAGAAGCCCGCACCCTTTACAGTTCCGATGTTGTTAATCCTCTAAACACCGCTAAAGCAATTAACTTTACCCACGACTATAACCCGACAAAAGTAACAGTTCCCGTACCAGCCACTTTCTTAATAGAACTGGGCAACTATATCACCAATAAAAATCCCGAAGTATCACTTCGTCTCTACAGCGACTACCCGTTTCCCT
The DNA here is from genome assembly GCF_036705715.1 of Microcoleus sp. AT3-D2. Classification (NCBI taxonomy): domain Bacteria; kingdom Bacillati; phylum Cyanobacteriota; class Cyanophyceae; order Oscillatoriales; family Microcoleaceae; genus Microcoleus; species Microcoleus sp. AT3-D2. The sequence goes on from NZ_JAUBVE010000005.1 coordinate 137,713, forward strand.
GGCGGCGAAAAGAAGGCGGAGCCAGAGACGATTTTGAACGGCAAGCTATTACCTATTTGACAAAAAATCCGACACAAAAATTTTTTCGCAGTGAGGATTATCGCGGCAAGCCAGCCTTTAGATATGCCGAAGCGGATATTCTAACTCCTAGCTGCGTTAACTGTCACAATACTCACCGCGACAGTCCTAAAACTGATTGGAAAGTGGGAGATGTGCGGGGAATATTAGAAATTACTCAACCTCTCGATACCATCACTCAAAATACTCGCAACGAACTGAAAAACCTGTTTTTACTGTTAGTAGGACTTTCAATTTTAGGGGTGACAGGATTAACTTTATCTATCAGCAGGTTGCGCCAAAATGCTAAACAATTAGAACAGCGCGTCAGGGAACGCACGGCACAATTGCAAGAAACTAATGTAGAATTGCTGAAAGAACAGGAAAAGAGCGATCGCCTGCTGCTCAATATTTTACCCGAATCCATTGCTGCCAAGCTAAAAGACGGCCAAAGCAGTATTGCTGACGGCTTCGCCGAAGTCACGATTTTGTTTGCGGATATCGTAGGCTTTACCGTGCTTTCAGCACAAATATCTCCCGAAGAATTGCTCAAGTTCCTCAACGAAATTTTTTCAGCCTTCGATGGTTTAACGGAAAAGTATGGGTTGGAAAAAATCAAAACAATTGGAGATGCTTACATGGTAGTGGGAGGTTTGCCCAACCCCAGCACCAACCACGCCGAAAGCATTGCGGAAATGGCTTTAGATATGCAGGAGGAATTAGCAAAATTTAATGCCAAACATCATGCAGGAATTAACATTCGCATCGGCATCAATACCGGGCCTGCAATTGCGGGGGTTATTGGCACTAAAAAATTCATTTACGACCTCTGGGGCGATGCCGTCAATACAGCAGCCCGCATGGAATCTCACGGGATTGCCGGCGCGATTCAAGTCACACAATCAACTTACGATATCTTGAGAAATAAGTATCTGTTTGAAGACAGAGGAATTATCCACATCAAAGGTAAGGGCGATATGAATACTTATCTGCTTGCAGGCAGGTTAGTCAGCGCAGTTTCGGTTTAATTTGTTTATTATATTACTAAGGGGTATGCTAGTTAGTCCGGAGTCAGTCAATTTTAGATTTTAGATTTTAGATTTTGGATTTTAGATTTACTGCACAGGTGAATCTGGGAGCTTGAACTTTGGTCTAAAATTTTTATATATCCACGAGTTAAGTCGGGGGCTGGTATCCGTTTTTGGGCGGGTCATCAGTCATTAGCCGTTAGTGCTTAGCCAAGAAGTAACGCTTAATGGCTGCTGGCTGTTGACTACTGACAATTACAGGAATTACACAGGAGATTTGAGAACCCGGTTTCTGCGCGGTTGCTTCGTTGACACACCCAAAATTGATTACCAGAAACCCGGTTTTTTTTCCTATGTCCTACATTAGCCATTTGCAAAATAGTAAATTTTATGCGATCGCGGATTTTATCATTCTTGAAATTTTTCCAATCTCGCTTGTCTAGGCAAATAGCTTTGTGGGTATTTGCTAGCATTCTGGTCATAGAAGGAATTATTTTAGTTCCCTCTTATTTTCGGCGAGAAAATGAACTTTTAAGCCAACTGGAACAAGTATCTCGGGCGACAGTTGATTCCCTAGAATTTTTGCTTCAACAAGATATTTCCGATCGCACTTTCTTGCAAGAAGAAGTGAAAAATATTACTAAGGATTCTCAAGTAGTGCTAGGACTATCTATTTACCAAGCTAACGGTGAACTAATATATACACTTGGCGAACGGCCAGAAATCAGTTTAGAGCAACTAAAAGAATCTCGTATAGTTCACAATCACAATTTCGATGGCCAGAGGTACGATATTGCTTGGACGGAGCGACATTTGGGAGGCGATTACATCTTAATTGTTCGCCACGATGCTTCCACCGTTCAGCCGGAACTATACGCATTTATCGCACGGATTGCTGTTCTAGTCATCATTATATCAGCCTTTGTCACTTCTGTGACTATGTTCTTTTTAGGGGTGACAGTAATTGCACCTATTTTGAGATTGCGCGATGACTTGATCGCTGCTGGAGACGCTTTGAGCAAAGATCGAAAACAACCTGATTTCTACTCTCTGTCTGTCATGCGCGATGACGAGTTGGGAGAACTCATGGTCGCATTCAATCAAATGTTTCACCGAGTATACAAGGAAATCGCACAGCGGAAACAAGCTGAGGAAATATTGCGCGCCGAACAAGAAAAGTCGGAACGTTTATTACTAAATATCTTACCGGAAATGATTGCCGATCGCCTAAAACAAGGTCAGATAAATATTGCGGACGGATTTGCCGAGGTTACGGTTTTGTTTGCTGATATTGTGGGCTTTACCGAAATATCTTCGCGCACGTCTCCTGAAGAATTAGTCGAGTTGCTTAACAAAATTTTTTCATCTTTCGATCGCTTAAGCGAAGAATACGGCTTAGAAAAAATTAAGACGATCGGCGACAATTATATGGTAGCAGGCGGTTTGCCGCTTCCCTGTACAAATCACGCCGAATCTATTGCAGAAATGGCTCTGGAAATGCAGCAAGAAATTATGAAATTCCGCGATGAATGCGGTAAACCTCTCAATATCCGGATTGGCATTAATACTGGGCCTGTTGTAGCAGGTGTCATCGGCACTAAAAAGTTTATTTACGATTTGTGGGGAGATGCTGTGAATACAGCAAGCCGCATGGAATCTCAGGGGCTTCCGGGTAAAATTCAAGTTAGCAGCTCAACTTATGAGTTGCTGTGCGATAAGTATTTGTTGGAAAAGCGCGGTAAAATTAATGTTAAAGGCAAAGGATCTATGACGACTTATTTGCTGAAAGGCAGAAAATTGTAACTTACAATTTTAACCTTCGCCGGGGAATACGTGGTATGGGGGCTGACGTTGCAGAGCAGCCACCCTCGACACCAAAATAGATTTTTTTTAACGAACCGCGAAGACGCTAAGGAGGCGAAGGAAGAGAAGAAGAAAGAATCAAAAATAAAAAGTTCATAAGTGAGTTAAATTTGATATATTAAAAGGCGACTTGATATTAGTTGTATGGGTAAAAATGACGACGAATAAGGAACAGAATTCTGCTAGTTCACCGATTTGGCAGCCCTTCACACAAATGAAAACGGCTGCCCCGCCACTGAAGGTAATTCGTGGCAAAGGATCGGTGCTGGAATTAGCAGACGGGCGACAAATTCTCGACTGCATTTCTAGTTGGTGGGTGACTGTTCACGGGCACAGCCATCCGGTTCTGGCTGAGGCTCTTTATGAACAAGCCCAAAAGTTAGAACACGTAATCTTTGCCGGATTTACTCACGAACCTGCCGAGAAACTTGCGAGTAAATTGCTAACTCATACGCCTGCTTCTTTAACGCGAATTTTCTTTTCTGATAACGGCTCAACTGCTGTTGAAGTGGCTCTGAAAATGGCATTTCAATATTGGCGCAATCTCGGAGAAACTAACCGCACTAGCTTTATTAGTTTTGAGGGAGGTTATCATGGCGATACTGTGGGCGCGATGTCTGTTGGCAGAAGTTCGCTGTGGTGGGAATCTTTTGCACCTTTAATGTTTGCTGGGGATGTTGTTCCTTTTCCCGAGACTTTTGACGGCGATGAGGAGGTGGAAAGCAAAGAGGCGGCGAGTTTGGATAAATTGGAGTTTTTGTTAAAGCATGGCGGCTATGCGGGAATTTTTATCGAACCTTTGGTGCAAGCTGCTGGGGGAATGCGAATGTGCCGCCCTGAGTTTTTGCAGGCGATCGCACAACTTGCCCGCCAGTTTAATGTATTGTTGATTTACGATGAAGTAATGACTGGTTTTGGTCGCACGGGCGAACTGTTTGCCTCTGTTAAATCTGCAACAAAGCCAGATATCCTGTGTTTGTCTAAAGGATTGTCTGGCGGCTGTTTGCCAATTGCTGTCACAATGGCATCGGAGGATATTTATCAAGCTTTCTGGCGAGATGAATCGGACAAAGCTTTTTTTCACAGTCATTCTTACACCGGAAATCCCTTAGCTTGTGCGGTGAGTGTAGCATCCTTGGAGCTTTTGGAGCAAAACCCAAATGTGTATCAAGGGATGGAAAAATTGCACCGCCAATATCTGAATCAATGGCTGAGAAATCACCCTAAACTCGAACGGATTCGGACTTGCGGCACCATCGCAGCAATGGATGTGAAAACGGAAAGCGTTTCCGGTTATTTTAATGACATTGCTCCTGTATTGAAAGCTAAATTTCTCGAAGCGGGGTTTTTGCTCCGCCCCTTGGGAAATACGCTTTACTTGATGCCTCCCTACTGCATTTCGCCTGATGAACTAGAATCGATTTATCTGGTGATTCGTCAGGTTTTGGATACTCTGTAAACCCTTTAATTTTAGTAATGAATTTACCCAATTGGAACGATTTGGCTGACGACGCGCTGGCGGGAAAATGTATCTCTCGCGAGCAATCTTTAGCCGTATTGCGCGCACCGGATGAGGTTTTGCTGGAACAACTAAACGCAGCTTATCGGGTGCGCCGCCACTACTGGGGAAACCGAGTCAGGCTGCACTATTTGTTAAATGCTCAAAGTGGTCTTTGTCCTGAAGATTGCCATTATTGTTCTCAGTCAAAAATTTCGACTGCGGAAATTGAAAAATATCCGCTTTTAGCTAAGGAGAAAATTCTGGATGCCGCCCAACGTGCAGCAGACTTAAAAGCAGGTACGTTTTGTTTGGTGATTTCGGGCCGCCAACCTAGCGCATCTACTTTCGATCGCGTTTTGGATGCTGTCGAGACTGTGAAGGCAAATTATAACCTGAAAATTTGTGCTTGTTTGGGATTGTTGAGCGAGGAACAAACTCATCGTTTGGCAAAAGCTGGAGTCGATCGCGTAAATCACAATCTTAATACTTCCGAATCATATCATACGGACATTTGCACAACTCACACTTTTGGCGATCGGGTTGAAACCGTCGAACACGTAAAAGCAGCGGGTATCACAACTTGTTCCGGCGGAATTTTGGGGATGGGCGAATCGGATGATGATGCGATCGATTTAGCGCTTTCGCTTCGCAAGTTGGGCGTTACTAGCGTGCCGGTCAACTTTTTCATTCCGATTCCCGGCACACCATTTGCAGATGTGAACAGGTTAACTCCCCGCCAATGTTTGCGAATTCTCTGTTTGTTCCGATTTTTGCTTCCCAGTCAAGAAATTCGGATTGCTGGGGGACGGGAGGTGCATTTGCGATCGCTGCAACCTCTCGGACTTTACCCCGCTAATTCTATCTTTGTTGGCGATTATCTGACAACTCCCGGACAAAGCGCCAATCAAGATTGGGACATGATTCGAGATGCGGGATTTGCGATCGAATCCCCCGAAGATTCTCTCTTAGAAGTTGATTCAGCAGTTACCAAATCCGAACAAAAAACCCTGGTTGTGTAACTCTTATAGCAGTTTTCAATCGGATTAAATAGAGTAGGACACGGCAGTGCCGTGTCCCTACCCAATATCTCTACTTCACGCTTACGAATGGGGAAGAGAAACCTGGTTTCTGAGGTAGCAAATGCGTAAGCCTTAAGTTCTTAGTTTGTAGCCAGAAACCCTTATTCTAAGGTTGACATTCTTCAATCTAAAATCTAAAATCTAAAATCTAAAATAATACAAGAGGGGGAAATTGTGGACAAACGCGAAGAAATTACGATCGCAGAATACCAGCTAACTGCCGAATCTTTCCGAGAAGGAACTTGGCATCACGACGTATCCCAAAATCGATCCGCACTGACGGCTGCTATGCCCCGCAATCCCGGTAAAATTCTCGATATAGGATGCGGGCCGGGACGAGATTTAGTAGCCTTCAAGAGCCAAGGACACACAGTTGTAGGCTTAGATGCAACTCCGGCTTTTGTAGAAATAGCAAAAGAGTTATCCGGATGCGAAGTTTGGCAGCAATCTTTTCTGAATCTCGACTTGCCAAATGGAGAATTTGACGGTATTTTTGCCAATGCTTCCCTGATTCACGTTCCCAGCGACGAGATGGTGAAAGTGCTGCAAAATTTGCACAAAGCCTTAGTTGTTAACGGTGCAATTGTCATGTCAATGTGCCGGGGAAATTGGGAGGGATACGACGATAGACCAACGGGAAAACGCTATACTGCCGGATGGGAATATCATACTTTAGCGCCGTGTTTAGAACAAGCGGGATTTGCAATTGTCAATCACTACTATCGCCCCCCTGGCTTACCGCGCGAAGCTCAATCTTGGGTAGTAATAGTGGGCAAAAAACTCTAACGTAAATGGGAAATAGGCAATCGGTAATTGCCAATCATTCCCCTCTCTTCCTCTGCGCCCTCTGCGCCCTCTGCGGTAAAAAAAAACTAATTAAAAAATTTACAGAGGATTGTTGTATACTGTTCCACAGTCAAAACAACCAATTTCTGCACAACTTAAAACACAATTAATATGACCGAGAAATCCCACATTTTTTTAGCGGGTGCTAGCCGAGGCGTAGGCCTAGAAATCGCGAAGTTGTTGGTAGAACAAAAGATGCAAGTAACTGCACTTTTGCGATCGCCCGCAACCAGCACCGAATTAGAAGCAATGGGCATCAAAGTCGTGACTGGCGATGCTTTGGATGCTGCCGCTATGGAAGCTGCGATGGCTGGCGGCGATCCAATTCATGCCGTAATCACCACAATTGGCGGCTTGCCAAAAGATGGAGAAAGATCCGATTATTTGGGCAACAAAAACTTGATTGATGCGGCTGTCAAAGCAGGCGTGCAAAAATTTATTTTAGTTTCATCCATCGGCAGCGGTAACAGTGCCGCTGCTTTGCAACCGCAGGTTTTGGAAACTTTGGGCCCGGTCTTAATTGAAAAGGAAAAAGCCGAAAATCATTTGATAGAAAGCGGGATGATTTATACCGTGATTCGTCCGGGCGGACTCAAATCGGAACCTGCAACAGGCAACGGTATTTTAACAGAAGATTGTCTAGTTGCTGGAACTATTCACCGGGCGGATGTAGCGCAGCTAGTTTGCCAGTGTTTAGTTTCTGAGGCTGCTAACAATAAAGTTTTGTCGGCGGTAGACAGGCAAATGCTTTACGGCAATCCAGAATTTGAGGTATTAACTTTCAGTTAAATACCCAAACCTCAAAAAACACAAAAACCTGTAGGGGCGGTTTAAACGAACAATACAAAACTTCCGCCCTTTGCAGATTTTTGTACAAAACCCGCCCCGACTCAAGAATCGAAAGGCTTAATCCACGATCGCCCGATCGCCCAATCCAAAACCAAACCCGCGATCGCAAACAATACTACACTCTCGGCACCGCGAACAGCAAACGGCAATAACTCCTGTAGGGCGGGCATCTTCCCGGGTTCAAAAAACAATCCAGCATCCAGTTGTCCAAAAGCCCGCACCAACCCAAAAGCCAACACCGCACCAGATTTAAGCTGCGGGTTAACATCTCGGCGAATCGCATAGCGGTAAGTCACGCCGAACAAAAAACCGCCCAAAAGTGCGATCGTCCCTCGGGCGGCAAAATTTAGGTCAATTTCCCTTACCTGCAAACTCGCCAGAGAATCCAGCCTATCCGCTAGAATTAAGCTATTACCAAGGGCGAGCGCCCCAAAACCCAGCAAACAAGACAAAGCAGCAACACTCCCTGCCTTCAAAGATTCTACCCGTTCAGCGGCACTAAAATTTGACGAGTCGTTCACGGCGCCCTCATTCTTAAAATGGCTCAAATTGACTTATCATCAGAAAACTGGGTAGAAACCTCGTCCTTTTAGGACGGCTTTATATTACAATATAATTGGTCAACGACCCACCCGAGACGATGGATCAAACAGCCTATACGAGCGAAGTTCAGCCTTGTGCTGGCGGCGAAGCAAAATCGGTAGACCGGGAAAAGAGGATAGGGCAATGGTAAACATCCCTAGAATCAAAACTACGAAGAATTCCGTTTGGTATTTGATACGTAAAAACCGCAGGGCTTGCGGGGTTAGTCTGTGGAGCGAACATAAGACCAAATCTCTTTTAGGGTGGAGGCAGTGGCGAAGAAGCAGAAATTCAAATCGTGAGGTTTGGGAATCCTCGTACCTTCAGGTCGGGGTGGATGTCAAAAGGTTTGGAGTCACTTTGTACAGTTTGTTCAATAAATAGCTATGGATATTTTGTCACTCGGTTGGGTTTCGGTGCTAGTTCTGTTCTCCTTCTCAATTTCAATGGTCATTTGGGGACGCAACGGTTTCTAGATTCCAGAATAGCTTGCGGGGCCAGCTTTTTCACTGCCCCGCATTTTTTTTTATCCTATTTAACACAATCAAAATAACAGGAGTTAGAAACATGACAGCCAAAAAAATCTTAATGTTAGTCGGCGACTTTGTAGAAGACTACGAAGTAATGGTACCTTTCCAAGCACTGCAAATGGTAGGTCACACCGTCCACGCCATCTGCCCGAACAAAGCTGCAGGCCAAACAATTCGCACCGCTATTCACGATTTTGAAGGCGATCAAACCTACAGCGAAAAACCCGGTCACAACTTCACTTTAAACGCGACTTTTGACGAAATCAACCCGGCAGACTACGACGCTTTGGTTATCCCCGGAGGACGCGCCCCAGAATACATCCGCCTCAACGAACAAGTGCTGCAAATTACCCGCTACTTTGCCAACAGCAAAAAGCCGATCGCATCTATTTGTCACGGCTTACAGGTTCTAACAGCAGCCGGCGTACTCGAAGGCAAACGCTGCACCGCATACCCCGCTTGCAGCCCCGACGTACTCCGGGCCGGCGGCAAATATACAGAAGTTCCCGTTACCGAAGCCGTAGTCGATGGCAACTTAATTACAGCCCCCGCGTGGCCGGCTCATCCTAACTGGCTGGCTGAATTTCTGAAAGTTTTGGGAACGAAGATCGAACATTTAGATAGTCATTAGTTATTAGTCATTAGTCATTAGTTATTAGTCATTAGTCATTAGTCACATGAAAATTTTCACAGTCAAAGTTAAACCGAATTCCAAACAGCAAAGCATCGCAGAACAACCCGACGGCAGCCTCACAATACATCTCAAGTCGCCGCCAGTCGAGGGTAAAGCCAATCAAGAATTAATCATGCTGTTGGCCAAAAAGTTTAAAGTGCCGAAATCTGCGATCGGCATTAAATCAGGTCTTTCCTCGAAAAATAAACTTGTCGAAGTTGCGATCGAACCTTTAACTTAGAAATAAAGGTAATAACAAATCTATCTTAAGAGAGATACAGACTCAACTTTAAAATCATATATTAATAGTTGTAGAGTTAGAATAAAAAAATATGAGCATTGAAAATAGAGTCGAAGCCACAGCGAAGAATATTGAAGGCAAAATCCAAGAAGCTGTTAGCGAAGTTACAGGCAATCAGAAAGATAAATTAGAAGGTCAAGCCAAGCAAGACCAAGCATCAGCAATTCACCTGAAAGAAGACCTCAAAGATAAAGCCAAAGAGATTGTAGACCGAGCTTAGTAACTGTCTTCGCTACAAGTTTCCTGCCTACTAAATCCCGCAAACGATATGTTTGCGGGATTTTTTTAGAGATACTTTTTGTAGATTATAAAGATTATTGCTGGCAAAATTCATCGGCTAACTGCCCCTACAGATTCTAGTAATTCATAATGCAAAAGCATTAATTTTGTGGCGAGAATTGTTTCCATTGCATAAGTTGTGCCATCTTGATGAGAAAATTCTACCTCAAAAGCACTGCCATCAAATTTCATCACAACTGTTCCTACTTGTCCTTTATATAATTTAATGATTTGTTTTGTTTCAAAATGGGTTACTTCTAAATCTTCTGTTAAAGCAACAATATCTAGGTCTTTAATTGTTTTCATTATTTTCACCTCACTTTGTGACTTGGCTGGGGGGGATTTATCAAGATTAGTCCTGGAGGCCGAAACCGGATTTTTACCGAAATACTGCATCCCGGCTTTTAACTAGGAGTAAAAAACCCGGTTTCTTTGGTTCTGATGCGTCAGTTCTAAAGATTATTGGCGCGTGGCAAAATTCACCTGTGAACCCGCCCCATGCCTCATTTGATTGGCGATTTTCGATTAAAATTACCAATCATATCAAATCTATTAGCATCGGAATTATTCCTATCTCTATTCTCTTCATCGGCCTGAATCCGCGTCAATCCCTTGTCATCTGCAGTTAATACATTCTCTTTTTTTCATCGCAGATGAGGGCAGATAAACACAGATTAACGCAGATGAATTAGATCAATTCCGGTTGCACCATCCGTGATAGTTGACTGTTGATTGTTGACTGATGACAATCTAAAATCTAAAATCTAAAATCTAAAATCTAAAATCGATTGACTGTTGACTGGATTTTACTATTGGGATGCTACCGGAATTGATATCAATCTAAAATCTAACATTGTCCCATGCTCATGCCAATAAAAAAGCCAGGGATGGATCTCCCCAGCTCGAAACATAGCACAATTAGTTTTGAGAGTTGGTAGGGCGATGTTTCACAATCGACCCCACCCTCTTTTACCCAAATTAAATTAGGGTAATGTCAGCAGCCGTAATGCCCGGTCTGCCATTCAGAATTGCCAGCGTAACTACTCCGTCAGCAGTACCAACACCGTTAGAGTCATATCCTAGTCGTCCAGTTGAATTTTCATAAAAGACGAACGGCTCTGACGCACCCGCCCCGGCTGGACCAAAACTGCTGTTGTACTCCCCACTCTCAAGCGCCAAGAACGCCTGCGAAGAAAGTCGATTGGTATTTGGCACTACCCTCAAGTTGGGGAAGCCGTTGGAGCCATTGATTTGGAAGATAAACTTGTCTTGGCCGATCGTAAAATCGCCGATTTGGTCTACGTTAGTACCCACGGCGCCCTCGCCGAAGTTGTTGTAGTAGAAGCTGTCATTACCCAATCCGCCAATCAGGGTGTCAGCACCAGGGCCGCCGCCGAGAGAGTCGTTACCGTCGCCGCCGAATAAATTGTCGTTCCCAAAGCCGCCCAGCATCGTGTCGTTTCCAGCGCCGGAATTTAAGGTATCGCCCCCGGCTCCTCCGAGGGAGTCGGTAGCATTGAATGAGTCGCCGAACAGGATGTCATCCCCGTTACCAGTAGTGATCACATCAGTGCCGTTGCCACCAATAATGAAGTTGCTGCCTAAGGTATCGCTAATCAAGTTAACGACTGTGCCGCTAAAGGTGACGCCGCTAGCGTAGGAGATGAAGTCGTTACCCGCAACGTTGCCAATCACGCGATCGCGCGCGCTGCCAAAGATGATGGTGTCACTTCCCTCGCCACCGTTCATGAGGTTGGTGACGGTGAAGCTGCTGCCAGTAGTAGGATTGGTGTAGCCAATTAACAGATCGCCGCCGAGTCCGCCTTCGAGAGTAATCAAAGCCGTACCAGTACCAGCAAAAAAGGCCTTGGTAGCATCGATAGTATCGTTGCCATCTCCACCGGCTGCATTAGTAAAGGTACCGCTCAGGCTGTCGTTGCCTTCACCGCCGATCATTGTATCCGTCACAAAAGCTGCAACGATCGTGTCATTGCCTACTCCGCCGTCGAGCAAGTTGCGACCCGCGAAGCCTGGAAATGAACTGGAGGCGCCTACGCTCGACAGTACATTCGGCACCGACGCCGACACGATGAAATCATCGCCTTCACCTCCCAACGCGGTATCAGAAAAGGCAAAAACGTTGATCGTGTCGTTACCGTCGCCGCCGTCAAAGAAGTTTCGGCCGCCGCCAAACTCGCCGATCCCGCCTATGAGAGTATCGTTGCCGCCACCACCAATCAAGGTGGTTCTCTCAATTCCGATCGTGATGACGGCGGTAGCAAATGGGCTGCTTTGGGTACTGTTGGTAATGACTAAGATGTCGTCGTCAAGATCGCCCGACAGGTAGCTGTTGCTGGCCACACCTCGTAGCGTGTCGTTGCCTCTACCGCCATAAAGACTGTCTCTTACATTGATACCTACAACTAAGTCGTCGCCCAAATCACCCCGCAAGAAGTTGCTGCCTTCATTGCCACTGAAGCCAATACCCAAACCACCGTCTAAAGACAGGTTGTTGCCACCGTCTGCGATGAAGAAGCCGATCTTGTCATTGTCCTTACCGCCGTAGAGGGAGTCTGCTCTCTGCGCCCCTCCCAGCATCGTATCTTCGCCCTGATTACCAAACATCAGGTTAGCTTCGACAGTACCTTGGAGGATGTCTTCTCCCTCGCCGCCGGCCAGGGTAGCGCGGGCTTCAGCGACTATGGTGTCTGAGCCTGCGTCGCCAAACAGCAAAGCCGGAGTGCGCTGAGATCTGATTGAATCTTCGTCGTCGCCGCCGTATATGGTATCGTTCGGGCCAACTGAAATCAGAGTATCGTTATCGCCTTGGCCAAATATTAAGCTGCCGCCCAGGGTGGAAGTTCTAATGAAATCCGCCCCCTCTCCGGCGAATACTGTATCCGGCCCTAGTCCCGGAAGGTTTAAATCTAGTTGATTAGGATTGTCATCTAACGTTGTCATAAAGCTTCACTCCTCTACTTGTTGGTCATCGCTGGTGCGACTACAGACACTGCCTAGAACACCGAATGTTTGGATTCCGCTGTAGTTTAACCTGTTTGCCAGCCGCAAGTCTAGCCTACTGGCGTTAACCCTGTCTAGACTTTCTCCCTCGCGGATTTTTTGCTTGTAAGCTTTTATTTTCAAAGTCTTCACCCTTTAATAATCCTGGTGCACTGTCTCAGGTGCTCACGCTCTATAAGACGCGGCTCATATTCTTAATGTTCCATTCTGGATTGGCGGTCGGGGATCGCGTCCGGGGGAGGAAATTAAAGATTAAAAAAGGCAGATCTGGGTGATCCCGAAGACAAGGGAAATTGGGAGATTTGTTACTTGGTAACAAGGCTTTGTGGCAATTTCCGGTTTTCCAGGCAGGGCCGTCATTTAATAATTCTGGCCCGGATTGAACTTGGTACCGCTCCGGGCTTTAAAAGTCTACGCCCCGCTTTAGTTCTACGCCCCGATCGCCGTAGTGTTTGTGACAGTATACCTCGGAGTGTACGCTTGCCAAGTCAAAGTAAGCGTGGGGTTTGTGGCAGCGCCCGGTGATAATAATTTCTGTATCCCGCGGCTTGCGTAGCAGGGCTTCGACGATCGGCTCTACTGGCAGCAGCTCTAAGTCTACTGTGGGATTGAGTTCGTCGAGAATAATCGTTTTGTACCAGCCGCTGGCGATCGCACATTTGGCGATTTCCCAGCCGCGTTCTGCTTCGATGCAGTCTAACTCTTGCTGTTGCCCCCGCCAAACTATAGCATCTCGGCCGCACCGCTGGTGGTCTACTAGCTGCGGGTAGCTTTGCCGCAAAGCTGCGATCGCCGCATCTTCTGTATAACCGGTGCCACCTTTGAGCCATTGCACGATTAACACCCGGTGAGATTGGTCTTGACTGATACCCCTACCTATTGCCTGCAAAGCTTTGCCCAAAGCGCTCGTAGACTTGCCTTTCCCCGCTCCCGTGTATATTTCAATACCGGAAATATGATGCTCTGCCGCTGCGGGGTGATAGTGGGGCTTCATTTCTGAGTGTAAGTCGGCAATCTCCAGCAAAGCTTCGGGGGCCGCTCGGCCTGTGGCAATGACTTCTAAATATTCTGGTTTGTTTTTGAGGGTTTGGACTACTTCGTCAACTGGCAGCAAACCCAAGTCCAATACGGGGTTTAGTTCGTCTAGTACCACGACGGAATAGAGCTCGCTGGCGATCGCTCCTTTGGCGATATCCCAGCCTCGCTGAGCTTCGGCGCGATCGAAGCGGGTGATTGCTTCGGCCCCAAAATATTCGGCTCTGCCGGTACGCACTTGGTCGATCAAGTGCGGAAATGCCCGCTGCAAGGCTTCTATTGCCCCATCTTCGTCGTAGGAGCGGCCGGGGCCTTTGAGAAAGCGCAGCAACAAAACTCGCGTGGGCGAGTCAGAATTGATACCCAGCCCGATCGACCGCAACACTACCCCCAAAGCTGCCTGAGACTTGCCTTTACCAGCGCCGTCGTAGACGTGAATCTGACCCGCGGCGCGTTCCGACCGGGATGAGGCTGTCCGAATACCAATGCCATTCCTTACCATAATCAGCAGTTGTTTGAGTCTGTATCGGGGTGGGTATTCGATCGCGCGCCTTGAATGTTTAATTTTTCCATTCTGTTGGCGGATCTCAACAGATTATACGATAACTTCTAACCCCCAATCTTTTAAGCAGCGATTTAACGGAATCAGGTGCTCAAACCTCCGGTTAAGATTATTCCGTTTGTGCTGTACAATTAAAATTTAACACGGACTGATATACCTAAAGGCTTATGATTGCGAGTGTTTTCCCATTTCGGACTATTTTGGTGCAAATTTTAATTATGTTTTTGGCGATCGCGATCGAATCGTGGTTTTTGCAAAAACTACTTAAACTCGGTCCCAAAACCAGCATTGAATATACAGCCATCCTCAATCTCTCTTGCACTTGCGTAGGCTGGTTAGTTTTCTTCGGCATTGAAAGCGTTCTTAGCAAAGAATTGCGGGAACAGCTTATCGGTTATATTTTATTAGGACGTGGGGATAATGTTTACCCTCCAATAACTATGATAGCCCTCTCAGTATTAGCAGTAACTTTTCTAGCTAAATGGCAGGGATTAGAATTCATAGAAAACATGGTTTCCGGCAATAAAAAAGCTTCCAAACCTCAGTTTTTAGGACCACCAACCCTCACTCGCCGTCCTCCCCAAAAAAGTTTTCAAGTAACTACCCAGTTTGGGGGAATTTTAATCGCCCACACTGTTAGCAATGTTGTTATTTTAACCGTGTTGTTTTTGCAAAGCGTGTATTGAAATTTATGATGAAGCAATTTTTTGATGCCACTCAGCAACTCACTAAGCTGACCAACAACCTTTGGGAAACCAATAAAAAAATCCAAAAGGCGATGATTCCGCCTAGAGTTGTCCACTGGAAGACGCCTTTACTGCTCAGCATCTTTTTAGCTTTGCTGTCGGTGGCTGCCGTCACTGACTGGCGGACAAGAACTCTGCTTTTTGACATGAGCTGGTTATTGTTTACACTTTCAATGGGTTTGCTGACCAGCCAGAAACCTTTTGTGATTAAAGGAGTAAGTCTGAGCCCGTGGGTGACAAGCATCTTAATTGGCTTGTGGTTACTGATAAGATTGCCGTCGGATAGGAAGGAAATAGCATGGATATCCGGCCCACTTATAGCAGTAGTAGTTCTTGCTATCATACAGATTTGGAAGAGCGAGTCAAAACGGGAAGGTATCAGGTCGTTGGTGCGCCCTCAGTTTTTGATGATTACCCTAGTTCACGTGTTGTTTTCCTGTTGGTTTGGATTTCACTTTTTAATTCAAGGTTGGATAGAACAGTATCCGAGCGTTTTATCTCAGGATTTAAGGCAAAGCGATTATGTGGTGACATTTCAACAGCCAACTATTAATCGCTCCCGAGGAGTTGTCATCCTCAATGAAATGGAGCGATACCTGCGAAATGAAGCCCGCACAAAACCGTGGGCGCAGGTAGAGCAAATGTTAATAGATATTGACAACGAGCGATTTTTTCTGCGGAATGAAGCCTTAGGAACAACTGGGGTAGTCGCAGAAGATGCGAGGTGGGATGTCAAAACTTCGATCGTCCAAGGAGAGTCCCGCTATCAGTTAGAGATGCAGGCAACTTGGCTGGGAGTGGTTTTTAGACCGGAAATATATTCGTTTACCAAATCTTGCGAGGTGTTCGAGATAGCCAATAGGGCGACCGTAACCTGCGATGCCATCAAACGCTCTCAACCCGGACAGAAAAAAGATGGAACGGCGGGGGACAGTCAAGTTTGATTCTGTCTGTGTTAACTAATTGCGATCGGTATAGCGGGAGAGTGGGAGAGTCTGAGAGTCTGAGATGGAAAAAATCCTTTTTCTTCCTTCTTCCTTCTTCCTTAGACTAAAGTGTGGCGAAAGTTTCCAGCGGGTTAATAACTAAATGAATTTGAGAAGAATCTTCACAGTCGCGACCAATGTATTTTGGGAAGTAATTCGCGATCGCATCCTTTACTTAATTATTATTTTTGCTCTGTTGATGGGCGCCTCGGTACGGTTGATACCGGAATTGGCGGCGACAACCGAAAAGAAAATTATCTTAGATGTCGGTTTGGCTGCTATGAGCCTCCTCGGTCTAATTGCCACAGTCTTTGTGGCTACCGGACTGGTCAACAAAGAAATTGAAAAGCGGACTGTTTATCTGTTAGTTGCCAAGCCGATAAGTCGGGCTGAGTTAATTGTGGGCAAGCACTTAGGGCTGTCGGCGGTGCTGGCCGTGCTTGTAGCAGCAATGACTGTTATCTATCTGGCTATTCTGAGTTTGAGCCGCATTCCTTTCCCTTTGGGAAGCATTTTAATCGCTTCGCTGTTTATCTGGTTTGAGCTGTGTCTCATGGCTGGTGTCGGGATTTTATTTGGGGTGTTCAGCAGTTCGCTGTTGGCAACTTTACTGACATTTGGCGTTTATTTGATGGGACATTCGACGCGGGATTTAGTGGCTTTGGGCAAGTTAACTAAAAATCCTGGTCTTGAACAATTGATGATGGGACTTTATCTGGTTTTGCCGGATTTAGCCAGATTCAATTTGAGAAATGATGCTGTTTACGGACAAGTTCCTTACTTGGCAGGTTTGATTACAGATGCTGGCTACGGTTTGCTGTATGTGGTGCTGCTGTTGTCAATTGCGATCGCCATATTTTCCCGTAGGGAATTTTAAAACGCGCCTTCGCTACTTTCAAAAGTGTGAGTATATCAAATTATTAAGCTAAAATATAAAGGAGGCGATCACTCAGAAATCTCGACTAAAACTAAAATTTTTATTGGTAAAAGGAGGTGACTTATGACTGCTATAATTCACAAACCGATATCACAGCTAAAAATTACCTGGCGCCTGCTTCCCAATGAATTTATCCTACCAGACGACCCTGTAGACGATATAGACCATCCCTTGCTAGCTAACGGTGTGCGCCAGTCTGTAGTGGATTCCCCGGAACTAATGCAAGACGCACTGATAGTTTCTAATTTTGCTTTGTGCGCTGCTGTGGACGATCGCACTATTTGCAAAGCCCCAGACTGGATGTACGTGCAGCCAGTGCAACCTTGGCATCACAACTATCCCCGCCGCAGTTACACGCCTCATACCGAAGGAACAGTGCCTTTTGTAGTGATGGAATTTCTATCAGCTACTTACGGCGATGAATACTCTGTCGAACACACCGAAGAAATCGGCAAGTGGCTTTTTTACGAACAAGTAATCAAAGTTCCTCGCTATGTCATTTTTCGACCGCATACAGGCAGAATAGAAGTTTATGCGCTTGAATCAGAGCGTTATGACAATCAAAAGCCTGATGAAAACGGCCGTTATTTAATACCTGGATTAAATCTATTTTTGGGAGTGTGGCAGGGAACTCGCGAAGGTAGAACAGGATATTTGCTGCGCTGGTGGACGGAGGGTGGAGAACTGCTTTTGTGGCCGGAAGAAAGAGCAGAAAATGAACGCCAGCGGGCAGAAAATGAGCGCCAGCGAGCCGCTCGCCAACAGCAAGACAAAGAGTTAGCCGAGACGCTGCTGGAACACGAAAGACAGCGAAATCAAGAACTTTTGGCTCGATTGGCAGCCCTCGGTATCGATCCAGAATAGCAGTAATAAAAGTTGAAATCATGTTAGTCGAAAAACTCGAACAATTAAAAGCTATCTTCGCGCAGATGGAACGGGCTTTGATTGCCTACTCCGGCGGAATTGACAGCACTTTGGTGGCAAAAATCGCTTTTGACGTGTTGGGCGATCGCGCTTTGGCAGTGACGGCAGTTTCGCCGTCTTTACTGCCAGAAGATTTAGAAGATGCGCGCATTCAAGTAGCAGAAATTGGCATTGCCCACCAGGAAGTAGAAACTCAGGAAATGGCCAATCCAAATTATACTTCTAACCCGGTTAATCGCTGCTATTTCTGCAAAAGCGAACTGCACGATACTTTGAAACCCCTAGCAGTAGCAAAGGGTTATCCTTATGTGGTGGATGGGGTGAATGCTGATGATTTAAAGGATTATCGTCCCGGAATTCAGGCTGCGAAGGAACGCGGCGCGCGATCGCCTTTAGCAGAAGTAGGCATGACTAAATTTGAAGTGCGGCAATTGGCAAAAGAATTGGGTTTGCCTTGGTGGGACAAACCGGCTCAACCTTGTTTGAGTTCGCGCTTTCCTTACGGCGAAGAAATCACCGTTGGAAAGTTGCAAAGAGTGGGGCGCGCCGAACGATATTTGCGACAGTTGGGACTGAAAAATTTGCGAGTGCGATCGGATGGAGATACGGCCCGCATTGAGTTACCTGCAGAGGAGATTCAGGAGTTTGTGGTAAATACGGATTTGCCTGCATTAGTCGCGGTGTTTCAGGAGTTTGGTTTTGTGTACGCGACTTTGGATTTGGAAGGGTTTCGCAGTGGCAAATTAAATCAGGTTTTGCAGTCGCATTTGTTGCAGGCAAAAGGTTGATTAATTTTCCAGAATACAAAAAATTTCTCATGATTGATGTAGTTTGGGACATGGACAAAGGAGAACAATGTCAATCGAACCTTTACCTTTGTTGATGTAGCAACTTATACCTTTCAATACTCGAATTGTTAGGATTAGAGGACTTACGCAAAAGTAACGTATTTCTGTCGCCCAGCGAACTCAGTGAAGCAATCTCAAAGTGGCGTTGCTTAATCAGGGTATGAAAAAAATAAGTTGAAAATCCCCAAGCTTTGTCGCTACTGGTTTCTCTGACGGGCCGATTTAGCATTTCATACCATAAATCAGCAACGCCTAGGAAGTTTGCGGTAGATTTGGGATGTGCCATGTAATAGCAAATCCGGTTTTAATACCCCCTTTATTTCTTAGTCCCTCTTTGCTCGGACTTCGTTTGACTCTATCCAGCGGTTTCAACCGCCGATTCATAAAGAGGGTGGCTAACTTTCAACCCCCGAGTCTGATCAAGGAGTAGTTGGCTGAATTTGCTGTGGCTGCATTTGCTGCTGCTGATTTTGGAGCTGAAGTTGCTGCTGTTGGATCTCGAGTTGCCGATTCTCAAGATCTATTTGCCGCTGCCTGTCTTCGAGTTGCAAGCGTCTGTCTTCAAGTTGCAGCAATCTGTCTTCAGCTTGCCGCTGTCTTTCTTCACGTTGTATCTCTCTTTCTAGGAGTCTGTCTTCACGTTGCTCTTGTCTGTCTTGACGTTGTTCGCGAAGCTGTCTGAGCTGATTTCGCCGCTCGAAATCGCCTCCCAAAAATAAGTTTTGAAAAGCGTTGATAGTTGCTTGAAACCCAGTAAAAACCCCGCTAACAGCGCTGATCCCCGTTGCAACTCCTGTTATTGGCTGCAAAAAACTGTTGATATTGTCTCCCACCCTAGCATAGCCCGATCGCGCTACCAGAATCACATCGTCGTTGCGGAGAGTGGGGTTATTGTCAGGATTCAACGCTTGAGCAAAATCCACCTCGATCGTGCGCCGAGAAACAGTACCATTGGGGTTCAATCGCAATAGTTCTACCTTATCTTTTTTAGCCCGCAATTGATTGAAACTGCCTGCGGTTAGCAAAGCTTGGTGCAGGGAGGTACTAGGCCGCACCTGCAAAGCGCCAGGCCTAATTACTTCTCCTACAATATTGATGCTAATCGCGTTCGGAGAAAAACTACTATTTGCGACTTGAGAAACTTCCGCTAAGTCTACAGTAGCTGCTGTCGGGATAATTACGCTATCTCCTTCTTGCAGCAAAATATCTTGAGTTGCGTCGCCTTTTTGCAGCAAATCCCACAGATTTACCATGATAGTTTGTTCGTTGCCACCTCTGACTCGGCGACGGATTTGCACGCGGCGAATGTCGGCTTCTGTAGTGATACCACCAGCAATTTTCAGTGCTCTAGTTATTGTTGGTAAGCCCACAACTGCTCCTTGCTGTTGGTCGATTGATACAAAACTCAACTCTGTTTGTTGGTTGCTCGATCGTACATCCGAAGCAAATACAGTATAAGGCCCCGGCCGGTTTACTTCTCCGACAATTACCACGCCAATTGGTTTAGTAATATCAGCGGAAAAATTAGCACTGGCTCTTTGACGGACTTCTTGAGTATTCAGGGAGCTTGCTGTCGGTACAAAAATTGTATCTCCATCTCGGATCGTGACATCTTGACGCAAATTTCCCGTGTCTAAAAAATTCTGCAAATCAACAGTAGTAACCTGCTCCGGCCCGCCTCTGCGGGAACGACGAATTTGAACATTTCGCATATCTCCTGCTGATGTCACCCCTTGTGCAAGTTGCAGCATTTCCATCAAAGTCGGGAATTTTACTCCTCCTCCTTCTCTAGTGGGATTAATCTTGTAGGAACCCGGGCGAGTAACTTCACCGGCAAGACCTATATTTAGGGGGCGAGCGACGACCAGAGTCACGGTAACAACGGGAACATTGATGAAGGGTTCGTATCGCCTGGTAATTACGTTAGCGGCTTGTTCCAGCGTCAACCCTTGAATTGAGACGCTACCAATGATTGGCAAATTGAGCGTCCCGTCAACTAACACTTGATATTCTCTGCTGAATTCAGGGACGCCGAAGATCTCTAAAGCAATGCGATCGCCCGACCCTAAAGTATAAGCTGCTTCTTGTGTCAGCGAACCAGAATTGCCGCTCGGCGGCAAACTCGAGCCCGGAGGTGGCGGAGGCGGTACTCTCGGTTGGTTTGGGTTCCTAGCGGGCGCAGGATTTCTGACGGCAGGCAACTGAGCTATACTGGGCAGCGAACTCAATAGCACCAGGAGTGCTGACAAACTCAGACTTGTAGCGGTTTGAATGGTATGTTTCATCTTTCTTTCCTGGTTGCAGCCTGCCATTGAACAAGAGCAATTTAGCTAGTGGATTTTAGTTTATTTTCCCTGCTGTCCAGTGTAGCCTCGCTTCGCTGCAAAATCCACAAGTGCAAGCATAAAAATTGTACGATCGCACTTAACTATTTTGCCCCTTTTTTGTAAAGAAAGTGTAAAGCCCGCCCACTGTTCTCAGGATTAGGATCTCGTTTGAGCAAAATTCTTCGTACATAACTCGCGATACAAAAGACCTCTTGCGAAAGTCTCAGGCGAGCGCTAATTTATCTTCAAAGAAAGTTCATAATTATAAATACCAGCAATCAA
>NZ_JAUBVE010000141.1:0-5415 GCF_036705715.1 Microcoleus sp. AT3-D2
TTTAAAAGTTTTTTTAGTTATTTAGTAATGCACAAATTTAGGTGTTTGTCAAATTAATTTAGATGCGTTTACCCTGATTCAAGATTACTCTATTTTACGAAAAACTTAGTAAAAAACTGAGTTTTTAATGTGATAATTTATGTACCAAATCTCCATAACTGCTAGCGAAATAATCAGCAGATTGTGGAGGAAAATAAAATTTCCAGACCTAGAAAATAACTGTCAAAAAAATATTATTGGTTAGACTTTTCGGTTGAGATTGAAAGGTCGGTGAAAATAGCTGGCAGTCGAATGGTAAAGGTAGAACCTTTGTCCACCTCGCTGAATGCGGTAATGTCTCCGCCCATCATTTCGCAGAATTTCTTAGTAATGGTCAGCCCCAAACCAGTGCCGCCGTACTTTTTAGTAGTGGAGGAATCGGCTTGGGTGAAAGGCTCAAAGATTCTGGCTAACTGTTCGGGACTCATGCCAATGCCGGTATCTTTGACCGTAAAAATGATCCAATCTTGAGCGGAAGATAAGAGAGATAAGCTATTTTCAGCTTGGCCACCTTCTCTATACGCTCCAAGTTTTTTGTCTTTCTTTGCAGAGTCGGCGGGGGTTTCGACGGATCGGGTAACGGCGAAGGTAATCGCGCCGGAGCAAGTAAATTTCGCGGCGTTGCTGAGGAGGTTGAGCAGAGACTGCCGGAGTTTAGTCAAGTCGGTCTGCATCGAGCCAATATTTTCGGGGCATTGTATTTCTACAATATTGCTATTTTTGTCCGCCAGGGGCGCGATCGTGGCAACTACTTCCTCAACCAGAGTTGGAATGGTGAAAGTTTCGACGTGCAAGTCGGTGTGGCCTGCTTCAATTTTGGTCAAGTCGAGAATATCTTTAATCAGCGCGAGTAGGTGCTGACCGGCCGTGTTAATTCTCTGGAGGTCGTCGATGAACTCTTCGGCACCAAGGTCTCGGGCGTCTTCTTGCAGGATCTCGCTGTAGCCAATGATGGCGTTGAGGGGGGTTCTGAGTTCGTGACTCATGTTGGCGAGAAAAATGCTTTTGGATCTATTTGCAGCTTCGGCGGCTAATGCGGCCCGGCGGAATTCTTCGGAACGCAAGCGTTCGGTGATGTCGGTGGTCATGATTAAAACGCACTGAGTGCTGCCGAGGTGGATGAGTTCCAATGACAGCAGCCAGTCGCGGACTTCGCCGGCTTTGGTGCAAATTTTGATTTCTTGGTTGCTGATCGAATTTTGTGATTGCAAAATCTGGGCGAGCCGCCCCCCGTCTTCTGAATTGACAAACATTCCTAAGTCGCTGGGAGTGCGGCCGAGAAATTCGTGCCGCAGCCACCCTAATGAGCGCAAAAAGCTTTCGTTGGCATCGAGGAAGCATCCATCCGTGAGGGTGCAGATGCTGATCCCGACTGGGGAGGCGTGAAAGGCCTTGGAAAATCTTTCTTCTGAAGAACGCAGGGCGGCTTCGGCTTGCTTTCTGTCTGTGATGTCTTGGACGGTGCTGGTGATGTAGAGGGAGGTGACGGCCGCTTGTTCGTAGACTGTGCGGTTGCTGCCGTCGGGGAGTATGAGCCTGTAGTCGATGCTGTAAGGCTGTTGCTGAAATAAAGCGGCTTCGATCGAGGTTTTGACTAATTCTCTGTCTTCGGGGTGCACGTATTCCAAGAAGGCTTCAAGGCTGGGTTCAAAAGTTCCCGGTTCCTGTCCCAGGATGCGGTAAATTTCCTCTGACCACCGCAATTGCTGCGCGTTGCGGTCTAAGTCCCAGTTGCCTAGCTGGGCGATGCGCTGGGCGTTAGCGAGGCTGGCTTCGCTGGCGCGCAGGGAGGCTTCTGCTTGGTGGCGTTCGGCGACGGTGGCAGCTAAGACTAAGCCGGTGACGGCGATGACGGCGATGAAGGCTTGCAGGGATAACAGTGCTTGGGGGATACTGCTGGCGTGTTTGAGGAAGGGGCCGCTGCCTCGGGCTATGCCCCAGATGGCGAAGCCGCAGAGGATGAGGTTGGAGAGGGCGGTGTAGCGCTGACCGAATCGAAAGGCAGCCCAAACTACTAGGGGAAATGGTAAGTATTCGAGGGGATAGCGGGCGTAGGCGGCGCGGGTGCGGGAGCAAAAGACGAGCCAGCCGACTGCTAGTAGCAGCAGCAGCCAAATCGCTTGTTCAGCTATCTGTTTGCGATGGGTGGGGACTTTGGGCAATTGTTGCCACGTCAGTAGCAGCGGGGCGACGAGCAAAATTCCCATAGCGTCTCCCACCCACCAAGTCCCCCAAATCGTGCCAAAATCGCTCCAGCTAGATATACCACTCAGACATACGAGGATGCTGCCGATTGTGGAGCTGATCAGGGTAGATCCCAAGGCTGCTAGCCCGACTATTCCTAAAACGTCTTTGAGCCGATCGAGCCCGGCGCTAAAGTTAATGCCCTGGAGTAGATAAGTTCCCGTCCACGCTTGCAGGCTTCTGGCGCCTGCCGAGATCAATGCCGTGGCGATGTTGGCCGACGGTACGTTCATGCTGAACAGGAAGCCTCCGATCGCGATTCCCGGCCACAGTTGCCGCCCAAACAGCAGCAGGGCGACTTGGGCAATTCCTGCTGCTGGCCACATCGGGTAAATTTCTGAACTGAGGGTGAGGGTGGAAATGGCGAATTGCGACGCCCAATAGTAGACCAGGGCGATCGCGCCTACTGCGAGGAAGTACCGCCAGGAATGTCCTTTGATTGCATTAAGGAACTTTGTCTGCATGGTCGTTTGGGGAAAAGGTGGACGGTTGTTGGGGTCTCAGTAGGTGGCACGGGACAGGCAGAGGGTAGAGAAAATGTTTCTATTAGGTGACGGTAGGTCATGGGTGGTAGGTAGTGGGAGAAGCTTTTGAGCTAACTTTTTGTGGTGCCGTTGAGGGAGCGGTTTTTTTGTTCGATCAAATCTGCCCATGAATTTCGGGAGTATCGCTTTTTTGTAAATATATCTCTAATGGCTAAGCAATTGGTTTGTAATTTTTTGGTTTTTGTTAAAAATTTACTACCGAGCGACAGCGGCTGTCTTTTTGTGTCGGGCGATCGTAACTCTATTCACCCTAACATCTTGCACCATGCTCAATAATACCTAAAATACCTAAAATACCTAAAATACCAATAACAGCGACGTAAAATCTCTGCTTTTCGGTAAGTCTGGGGCAAGAAACATCGTTTCTGGTTATAAGTGCAGGCGGTAGTGATTTTCACTAGATTTTTAACCAATCAATCCCGGCTTCAAGTCTTGCGATCGAATACAGTGAAAGCGGATAATTTACAGCAAAAAAAATATTTTTTATTGTCTATTTCTCTTTGGCTGTTGCAATATCTAAGGTTAGTTTCAAACGCTCTTGAGATTCTTTAAGCGCGTCTTGGGGGTTGCGGCCGAGAAGGGTTCCCTCTATGGCGCGACCGAGGTTTTCTGACAGGCGGGAGTAACCTGATATAATGGGCCGCGCTCTGGCTGAGTTCATTTGTTCTAAAAATACTCGCAAAACAGGGTTTTTTTCCACAAAGCTTTGATAAGCTTGGCTCTGTCTCGATTTTAAGTTAATGGGCAAGTAACCTGTTCCCAATGCCCATGCTGTTTGGAATTCTTCACCTATAACGTATTCTAAGAATACTAGGGCTGCTCGCTCTCGTTCTGGCGAGGTTTTCATTAAAAATAGGTTTTCACCCCCTACGACGGCTGCGGGGCGTTTGAGGATAGGTAAAGGCATTGCTGCGTAGTCGATCGCGCTTTGCTGCAACTGTGCTAGCGTCCACGGCCCGGTGATTTGCATGGCGACTTTCCCGGCGATGAAATTGTCGAGTTCGTAACCGCGTTCGGGTGCTGACAATATTGCTGAACCTTCTTTTAACAAGTCGCTCCACAATTCTAAGGCGGCGTGAGAACCGGGATTATCTATTTGGGGTACAGGACTTTGAGGTATTTCGCCATTGAGTTCGCCGCCTGCGCTGAACATGAATGGCAGCCAGGTAAATACTGTCCATTCTCCTTTGCCTAGGGGGAGCACTATGCCGTGTTGGTCTGTGCGGCCGTCTCCGTTGGTGTCTCGCGTGAGCGATCGGGCTACTTGCTTTAATTCCGCCCAATTCTGCGGCACTTCTTTGATTCCTGCTGCTGCAAATAAGCTGGGACGGTAAAATATGGCGACGTTGTTTGTGCCTAGGGGAACTGACCAAGTGTGTCCACCAAGTTCCATTGACTCGAAGAGTGCCGGGTAAATTTCGGCTTTCCGGGGCGATTTGTCGAGCCAGTTTTCTAAGGGCACAATTGCGTTGAGTTCTGCTAGTTTTCCGGCAAGAGTAGGATTATTCCACAGCACATCCGGCGGTGCATTTCCAACTATTGCTGTTAGTATTTTTGGTAGTTGTTGGTCTGGCTGGCCGATGTAAATTGGTTTGATCTGGATCTGGGGATGTGTTTTGTTGAATTTGTCTGTGAGGGTTTGAAATACGTCGCGATTTGGCGGGGGATTGATGCCGTGCCACAGTGTGAGTTCGATCGGCTCGCCGTTTTTTGAGACTGGGGTGGTACTGTTTTGACAGCCGCTTAATATTAGCAGATTTAAGGCAATTAAAATGCCGATCGCTAGTTGGAGTGGTCTTTTAATTGCTTTGGATAATTGGGAGAAAATCATTTCTTAGTTTGATTAATGGAAGATTTTTTTGAAGCGCAGATGAACGCGGATAGTTAGAGATTGGTAAAACGAGCTAAATCTAGAAAATCTGCTGGTAGCTGATTTCTCTATCCATCCGAGGTGTTTTGAAACAAAACGGTGAAAGCTCCTGCTCCTAGTCTATCTTGTGGCCACATCCGATAGCAAGGAATTTCTGTCAAGTGCGATCGATATTTTTCTAAATGAGGAACAGTGACTGACTGAAATTCGGGGAATTTGCTTAACAGCCATTCGCTGACTTGTTCATTTTCTGCGGTTGAATAAGTGCAGGTCATGTATGCAAGATAACCTTGGGGCGCTACAATTTTAGCAGAATTGGCTAAAATTCTTTTTTGGCGGTTGGCATTGCTGTTGATGGTGACATTATGAAAGCAGCCGGGTGCTTTGTCTCCTTTTGCTAAGAGTGATTGACCAGTACAAGGAGCATCTACTATTACTAAATTAGCCGTTTGTGGCATCTTTTCGGCAAGTATTTTTGAATCGACGTTGGCGGTGGCGGATGGTAGAATTTGGCAGCGTCTTAAATTAGAGATCAACATTCCCATGCCTTTGCCTATGGCTTCGTTGCACAACAGCAATTCTGGGTTTAATGTTTTCCAGGCAAATATACTTTTTCCTCCAGGGGCGACGCACATATCTAAGATTAGACCTCTTGCAAAATAATTTTATGCTATAATCAAGGGTTTGGCTTAAGTGGAGCAGATTGCAGGTTATAGC
>NZ_JAUBVE010000142.1:0-4960 GCF_036705715.1 Microcoleus sp. AT3-D2
GGGTACTGGGTTGAATATGGGGGTTGGTTCGGGCGCTGGTGTTGGTTCTGGCGCGGGTATGGGCGTTGGTGTTGGTGGTGTTGGTTCTGGCGCTGGTATGGGCGTCGGTGTTGGTTCTGGTGGTGTTGGTTCTGGCGCTGGTATGGGCGTCGGTGTTGGTTCTGGTGGTGTTGGTTCTGGCGCGGGTTCTGTCGCGGGTGTTGGTGTTGGTGGTGTTGGTGTTGGTGGTGTTGGTGGTGTTGGTGGTGTTGGTGGTGTTGGTGTTGGTGGTGTTGGTGGTGTTGGTGGTGTTGGTGTTGGTGGTGTTGGTGGTGTTGGTTCTGGCGCGGGTTCTGGCGCGGGTGTTGGTGTTGGTGGTGTTGGTGGTGTTGGTGGTGTTGGTGTTGGTGGTGTTGGTTCGTTCAGGGGAATGGCAGAGACAGTAGCGCTGGCGGGGCTGGTAGCGCCCTGGTTGTCTGTAGCGCTGTAGGTGAAATTTGCTGTTGTAAAGTTGGCTGTCGATTGGAAAAATAATTGGTTAATGTCAGCAGGTGTCAGAATTTGACCGGCGGTGACAATGGTGCCGCCGGTATCGGGATCACCTAAAAATATCAGCCCTTCATTTGCTGGTGGGACGGTGTTGATGGTAAAAGATTCGATCGACCCGTCTGGATCTGTGCCGCCTAGTCCTGCGATCGCCACAGTGCTGCTGGGGGCGATATCGAGGTCGACGTTGTTAGCTACTGGCGGTTTGTTTGGCACCGGCTCCAGCGCCGATACAGTAGCCCTGGCGCGGCTGGTAGCACCCTGGTTGTCTGTAGCGCTGTAGGTGAAATTTGCTGTTGTAAAGTTGGCTGTCGATTGGAAAAATAATTGGTTAATGTCAGCAGGTGTCAGAATTTGACCGGCGGTGACAATCCGGCCGCCGGTATCGGGATTGCCTAAAAATATCAGCCCTTCATTTGCTGGTGGGACGGTGTTGATGGTGAAGGATGCGATCGAACCGTCGGGGTCGCTTCCTCCGAGTCCTGCGATCGCCACAGTGCTGCTGGGGGCGATTTCGAGATTGACGTTGCTAGCTATCGGTGGTTGGTTGGCGGGAGTCGGAGTCGGAGTCGGAGTCGGTGGGAGTGGGGGAGTCGGAGTCGGGGTAGCGGCGATGCTGGTGGCAACAGTTGCGCCGGGCTCGCTGCCGTTATTGTTGCCGGGATTCGGGTCATTAGTGGTTGAGGTACTTCTTGCCGTGTTGCTGACAGTGCTGGTCGCCGGGACTGGGAATGTGACTCTCCGGCTGACGGTCACGCCGTCAGCTAAGCTGGCAATGGGCGGAAAGCTGACAATGCCTGTGGCTGGGTTGTAAACACCGCCGTTGGATGCTGTGACGCCCGTTAAACCGGGAACGATGGTGTCTGTAACGGTGATGTTGGTGGCGGTACTGGGTCCTCTGTTTTCGGTGAGAATGGTGTAGGTGACTGTCGAGCCGGCTGCAGCAGCAGGCGGCCCGCTTTTGAGTGTAACTACATCGGCACTATCGGTGACCGTGGTGGTGACTCGCGCCGACGGGTTGCTGCCGTTGTTGTTGTCAGGATTGGGGTCTGGGCTCGTTGAGTTGCTGCTAGCAGTGTTGGCGATGGGGCCGCCGGTGGCGGGAATTGGAAAACTGACGGTTCTGTTGGTGCTGGCTGTGCTGGCTAGGGATGTGATCGTCGGCCAAGTCACAATACCTGTAGTTTGGTTGTAAGTTCCGCCCTCGGAGACGCTGACTCCTGTTAAACCCGGAACAATGCTATCGGCGATCGCCACATTGGTTGCCGCACTCGGCCCACTGTTAGCCGCCGTAATTGTGTAGGTGACTGTCGAGCCTGCAGCAGCAGTAGCCGGCCCGGTTTTGCGCGTAACTACATCGGCGCTATCGGTGATAGTAGTGGTGACTCGCGCTTCGGGGCTGGTGCCGTTGTTGTTGGCAGGATTGGGGTCTGAGCTCGTTGAGGTGCTGCTAGCAGTGTTGGCGACGGTGCCGCCGGTGGCGGGAACTGCGAAACTGACGGTTCTGTTGGTGCTGGCTGCGCTGGCTAGGGATGCGATCGCCGTCCAAGTCACAATACCTGTAGTTTGGTTGTAAGTTCCGCCGTCCGACACGCTGACTCCTGTTAAACCAGGAACAATGCTGTCGGCGATCGCCACATTGGTTGCCGCACTCGGCCCACTGTTGGCTGCCGTAATTGTGTAGGTGACAGTCGAGCCTGCCGCCGCAGTAGCGGGTCCGGTTTTGACCGTCACTACATCGGCGATATCGTTCGTAATAGTGGTGGTGACTCTCGCCTCCGGGCTGCTGCCGCTGTTGTTACCGGGTACGGGATCGATCGTGCTGCTGCTGCTGAATACACTGTTTGTAATAGGGCCGAGTGTAGTTGGGGCCGTAATAGTTACTGTGCGGGTCTCGCTGCCCCCAACCGGTAAATTCGGAATATTCCAGGAAACCAGTCCCGTTGTCGGGTTGAAAGTGCCGTCGCCCTCGGCACTGCCAAATACTGCCCCATCGGGCAATTGATCTTCAACCACCACGTTTTCGGCGTCGTTCGGGCCGTTATTTACCGTCGTAATTGTGTAAGTAATGCTGCTACCCGGTGCCGCTGCCGCCGGGCCTGTTTTCGTTGAGGCAACATCTGCTGTAGTAAGCGGCACGTCTATAGTTTGGATAGACAAAGTGCGAACGTCGTGAATATTTGTTGCGTCTCCCGTTGAACCAGCAAAACCAAATTTGAATGTTTCCGGGATTGGCTCGTTTATCTCCTCTTCTAAATTTGCAATGTCGATAATAGTCTCGCCCTCATCTGTAAACAAACCATTATTGTTGAGATCAAAGTTAACAGTGAGACGGTTTGGCGTTGCAGAAGTGGGAGGTTGCAAAATAACTTGAACTCTTCTTCTGGCTGGTTCGCGAGTGGTAGTAATTGCATTGATCGGCGGAGTTACGGGATTGGGAATATTATCTACTCCCCCCGGCACAAAGTTAGAAGTTAAAAACTTATATTCACTAGCTTCGCTACCTCGAAGCGTTACCGAGTCTGGTCTAATCCCACCCGGAATTCCACCTACACGCCCTTCATTTTGAGTTGAAAAACTTCCGAATTCATCAAATCCAATTCCTAAATAACCTCCGAGTAAACCAGACTGATTTTCGTCTGTATTTTGGGCGTAGCCGAGAGAACCTCCAAAGCCTCCAGCTTTTGTTGGCGTCACAGTACCGTCAATTAAAAAGAAACTTATGCCGTCCCCTGTCAAATTGGCGGGAATCGGAGGACGTGAAGTGCCATTGTAGGCAAATATATCGAAGACAATTTTAAGACCGCTGCTGACTGGTACCTGACTGTTATAGATGGCAAAGGTAGATTGGTCAAAACTTCTTGAAGTTAATCTCAAAGCCCCAGTGCCGAGCGGGTCGATGTTCAAACCCGGAAAACTCTCCGTTCCGGTTCCTGCTGTTAAAGCTGGAAGGTCTGACGGGCCGCTGACCCCAGATATCCAAGGCCCTATTAGACTTGCGTCTTGAAAAGTTTCGTCAACTAAAGTGACGAGGACAGCGCTGTAAGTTTCCTGGGTTTTTGTTTCAAAAGCTATTGCAGTTTTTACTCGTCCTGCTTTAATATTTAATTGCCAGTTACCTCCTAATTTTTCACTACCAATTAGATTATTGGAAGCTGCTATATTTGCGCCTGTTAATTCTCTCAGCTTCCGGACGAAAGCAATCCCGGATTTTCCAGCCCCAACCCTGCACGCTAATAATAAAATATCGGCTTTTTCGCTAAAGGCATTTCGCCACTGCTGCAAATGCCGATCGTACTTTGGTAAGTTTTCATCTTTCAGTACAGTTGACCCCAGTTGCACAGAACCTTCATTGCCGTGAGCAACAATCTGAAGGCTGGCAATTAAGCTGCGTTTAGCTAGAATTTCTGTAATTTGTTCTACTCCGTCCAGAGTTCGATCCAGGACAATTATCTCTGTCCCTGGTTTGGCTCCGCTGACAAGATGCTGATAATTCTCTACCCTCGGGTCGATGCAAACTAAATATTTTTTATTATCGGTCTTGACCCGAAGACTCGTTTTTGTTAAATTTGTTAAACAGTAAATATCGCTCAGGCGATCGCCCGCTAACGGCTCCCCTATCACACCAGCTTTTATGCAGTCTTTGTCGCGGCGATCGCAACTTGATTTGTGAATTGGCGAAGAGTAGTTGCACCATAAATTTTTCATGAGTTACATAGCTCCTTGATTTGTTAATTTTCAATCTTCAGTGGTAGATATTATTGTTAATTGCTCATTGGAAATTTCTAATTGCTAATTTCTCTACTTCGCATAGTTAACAAGTTCTATTTACTTCGATTTTTTTGTGATCGACATCTTCCAAAAGTAGCAGTTCCCTGTATTTACCTGGTAAATTAGGGCTTTTTCAGCCAATTCAGACGTGGTGCTAAATTATTATACGATGAAAAAAAACAGACACGATGTACGAAAATACGCCGTGTAATTAGATTTTTTTTACCTAAAAGCAGTTGACAAGTATTCGTTAGTGTAGTAAGTATGGCTTAATTTATCAGATTTTTATTAAGACTTGAGTTCTTATCAAAACCAATTTTAGGTCTGTCAATCAGCAGAATCTCAGATAATCTATATTTCACTCAAACAATGGTTATAACTTTTGTAGTCATCAACTTCGTTTTTTGACTTTTATCCGGAATAACTTACTAACTAAAAACCAATTTCATTGTCGTCAGGAAGTCGAATCACCCACTAATTCACTAGCTTGATTTTTCTGATTTTTTAAAGATTAAAAAACTCGGTTTATTTAATAACAAACCGAGTTGCTATAATCTTAGGAAAAATGCAGCATATTGAAGGCGCTTTTGTCTTAAGGAGCCAGAGTGAGAAAATCGAGAGAAGTAATAGTATTATCAGCCCCAAAAACCTGAGCCAAAACCTC
>NZ_JAUBVE010000143.1:0-4734 GCF_036705715.1 Microcoleus sp. AT3-D2
CTTTTGTTACCTCTGTGGAAAAAATCCTGAAAGAATTTGGAGAAAACTATGTAATTAATTTTGTCTAGCTACTTATCAGCTTAGTCATTAGTCATTAGTCATTAGTCAGTTAATAGTTAACAGTAGTCAGAACAGCCATGCTCAATCTACTCGGTTTGCAATTAGGCAAATTCTACGGCAGCCAGCGGTTACAAAAAGCTCTCAAGGTTATTTTGGGACTAATTTTATGTTTGAGTACAATCTTGATTCCCGCGGCAATTGCTAGTGCTGCCGGGGATTTGTCTCGGCAGCCTGTCACGGAAATTACTGTTAGTTTAGGTAACGAAGCTGGGGAACTAAAGTTTTTTCCCAATCTGTTAGAATTTGAATCTGGCAAGCGCTATAAATTAGTGCTGAAAAATCCCAGTTCGCAGAAACATTATTTTACTGCTAAAGACTTTGCTGATGCGAGTTGGACTCAAAAAGTTGAAGCGGGTAAAGTGGAAATTAAAGGAGCGATTCACGAATTGGAACTTAAACCGGGCGCTATGGCCGAATGGGTTTTTGTGCCGATAAAATCGGGAACCTACAACCTGCGCTGTACAGTAGCCGGACATACAGAGGCGGGGATGATTGGCAAAATTACGATCGCCTCTTAAATGCGTTAATACATTAAGAGATTGACTAATTTTTGTGTAATCGGAAAACCCGTTTGACGCTCAAAATGTCTGAACATCGGACTAGGATTTGCCTCTAAAAACACATACTCACCGCTTGGCTTGAGACGCCAATCAATAGCAGTCCAATCCAGCATAAATGCCTTTAATATTGCTAAACATTTTTGGTGAACTGATTCGGGCAAATCTATCGGGATTAACTCAGACTCTAAATCTTCCCGAAAGTCTAAAGCTTGACTGCGAATTTCCGCAGAATAAACTGATTCACCAATCACATAACTGCGAATATTTGTCCCAGGAATATACTCTTGTATTGTGATTGGTGAAAGACTCAAAGCCAAGTCCATCCGATTAGGTTCTAAATGTGCCTCTGTCACCAACTTGGTATGAGCGCCACCATAAACAGGCTTAAAAATTACTTCTTTCTGAGATTGGACAAATTCCCTAACTTGCTCTGGATTGTTACTGATTAAAGTTGCAGGAATTGTCACTCCTATTTGCTTTGCCAGACTCAGTTGTAGGGGTTTTTCTTTATGAAATTGGTATGCCTGCCAGGAATTAATCCAGCGAGCCGGACAAGCTTGCATTAGCGATCGCACTGTACTCATGGAATCGTTTAATGCAACTTGCTGTTGATTTGCATCTTTTAAAGGTGCAACGCCAACACCGGAAAAATTGCGCCAAAATACACTGTGAATATCTTGAAAATTCAACTGGCGACCTCCGGGTAGCGTCAAGCACCCTACCAGGGTATCAGGTTGCCAAGACAGACGTAACTGTCTTGGAAACAGATAGGTATCTAAATAATCTACTTCTGCACCGGCTTGGGTGAGAGCATCTTTTATATGAGCAGCATGAGCATCTGAATCATTACCAAGAATTAAAATGTTCATGGGAAATTTGAAAATTAAAAATGTGCTAAAATTAAGTACAAATATGAAAAGTCGCATCACTTGTTTTGAGAGTGTTGCAACTTTTTATATATTGAAAAAACACTCTAATGAGGCTGAGTCTTTGAAAGTCTTATTACAAAAACAATCGGAATAGTTCAGGAATTAAGCAGAATCTCTACTATTGTCGGCACGAATGAGATTACCAATCAAGAGGGCCTCCACCGCCTTCAAACCAAGCTTTCGTGTAAGGTTCTCCACCCTCTTCACCTATAGCCAGAGTGGTCACCGGAGGGTCGAAAATATGAGGCGGGGTAGGAAATCCGCCTCCTCCTTCACTTCCCGGACAGGGAGCTGAGATACACTGTATCGGACCACCCCCACCTTCTTCACCTATAGCCAAAGTCGTGAAACGAATTCCACCTCCGATGCGGGTGGACTCTTCATCAGTTAGCGTCTCTTCAAAATCCAAATCAATTGCTTCGAGATCAGCAATATCTAGATCAAAAGGATGATTCATAAAATTATCCTACTTGAGTAAAAGATTAGGCTTGTTTATCCATAATCTAAATCAAGAGGATGAAGTGATGTTGCCATTTTGGCAAGTTTCAAAGTAAGTATTGTAACTGTCAGTTAAAAAAAGTTAAGCTGACTCTAGCGGAGCCATTGTCAGCCCCGCACGGCTCAATTGCATATGATAAAGTTCTGCTTGCTCTTGCGGGCCAACCCAGACGGTGGCTTGGCCTTCGTGGTGGATTTGGTTGGCGAGTTTCCAAGCTTGATCACTCGTCATCCCTGGAATGTATTTTGTCAAACATTCCACAACGTGCTGAAATGTGTTGAAATCGTCGTTGAGGACTATTACCCGATAGTTGGGATAAGGTTTGCGGGTAACTTGACTCGATCGAACGGGTGCTATGGTTGGTGAAGAGGTCATCGCGCGAACAGCCACTGAAACTACAAAATTCGTAAAATAGTTACCTCTAAAATTCTAACACAATTTCACAATTTTTCAACCCCTACTTGGTATTTTGATCCGCTTCGGGGTTTATTTTCAGTGGCCGGCCCTGCGTTAGATTTCTCCAGAAAGTCTTGTGGGGAGTAGGGGTTAGGCATCCTGCCCCCCATTGACAGGCTTTTGAGGAGAAATCTATGGTACCGCGCCGATTAAACTACAGTTAACACTCGATCGACCTCAGAAGTGTCGCCGTGAGAGTACGCTTGCACCAGAAGTTGCTTTAAATCTTCAATCAGCGGATAGCGGGGGTTCGCTCCGGTACACTGATCGTCAAAAGCACGATCGGCCATTTCCTCAACGCGAGCAAAAAAGAAATCATCACTCATTCCCTGACTGGCGATCGCCTCCTGAATCGTGCTAGGAATATCTACCTCACGCTTGAGATTTTCCACCGCTGCGATCAACTTCTCCACTTTCTCCTCTTCTGTATCGCCGCCCAAATTCAGATAGTCCGCAATTCGAGCATAACGCCACTTGCTGTTAGGATACTTGTTTTGAGAAAAAATCGCTTGTTTGAACGGAACATCAGTTGCATTGTAGCGAATTACATGGGAAATCATCAGCGCATTCGCTAAACCGTGAGGGACGTGGCAAGTTGCACCTAATTGGTGAGCCACTGAGTGACAAACCCCCAGAAAAGAGTTGGCAAATGCCATGCCGATCGTAGCAGCATAATGTACTTTCTCCCGCGCTTTCGGATCGTTTGCACCATTTTTGTAAGCGCTGGGCAGGTATTTAAACAGCAAACGAATCGCTTCTAAAGCCAAACCATTTGTATACTCAGAAGCCAACACAGAAACATAAGCTTCTAAAGCGTGGGTTAGCGCATCAATGCCACCGTAAGCAGTCAGTTTCCGGGGCATATTCAGCGTAAGTTCTGGATCGACGATCGCCATACTCGGAGTCAGAGCATAATCTGCAAGCGGATACTTAATCCCCGATCGTTCATCCGTAACAACCGCAAAAGGCGTGACTTCCGAACCCGTTCCCGAAGTAGTTGGAATTGCCACCATAATTGCCTTTGAACCCAAAGGCGGCAGTTCGTATACCCGCTTGCGAATATCCATAAACCGCATCGCCAATCCTTCAAACTCAATTTCTGGATGCTCGTACATCAGCCACATTACTTTAGCAGCATCCATCGGCGAGCCACCACCAAAGGCAATAATCACATCTGGATAGAAACTATTGCAGATTTCTAAACCTTTGCGAACAGTAGCAAGGGAAGGATCGGGTTCCACATCGTAAAATCTGTAGTGATCGATTTTCTTCCAAACTATTTGTGACTTCGTTAATCAATCCCAATTCAAATAATGGTTTATCCGTCACAATCAAAGCACGTTTCTTACCTGCAAGATCCCTCAAAGCTACAGGAAGACAACCCGACTTAAAATAAATCTTGGGAGGAATGCGGAACCAGAGCATATTCTCGCGCCGCTCTGCTACAGTTTTGATATTGAGCAAGTGATGGGGTGTCACGTTGACAGAAATGGAATTATCGCCCCAGCTACCGCAACCGAGGGTAAGGGAAGGATCGAGGCGGAAATTGTACAAATCGCCGATCGCACCTTGAGAAGAAGGGGTATTAATCAGCACCCGCGAAGTCTCTAGTTTGCTTTCAAAATAACGAATGTGGTTCTCATTGTGCGGAGCCGTGTAGAGTACAGAAGTATGTCCGTGTCCGCCAAAAATTATCAGCGCTTCGGCTTTGTCTACTGCTTCAGTAAAGTCCTTGGCGCGGTACATTGCGAGAATCGGCTCAAGTTTTTCACAAGCAAAGGGTTCTTCTTTACCTACCCCGTCCACTTCTCCAATCAAAACCCTGATGTTTGACGGCACTGTAAAACCAGCAATCTGCGCCACCTTTTGCACCGATTGTCCGACTATTTCGACATTCAATCGACCATCAATTAAGATTACCTCCCGCACTTTTTCCCGTTCTTGTGCATTCAGGAAATAAGCACCGCGCTTGATAAATTCCAGTTGCACTGCATCGTACACCTCATCCACAACAACCACCGATTATTCCGAAGCACAAATCGTGCCGTTGTCGAAAGTTTTGCTGAGCAAAATTGAGCTGACAGCCATTTGGATGCAGGGCTATTTCGTTCTAGACAGTAGGCAGGGTTTAGGTTTAGAGTTTAGAAGTCGGATTCACCCTAACTTATGA
>NZ_JAUBVE010000144.1:0-4718 GCF_036705715.1 Microcoleus sp. AT3-D2
AATATTTGCCCAAATGGAATTATCGAGCCGTACCCCAACCTGAGTAATTCATTAAGTTATTTATTTTTCATTCCTTACTCCCGTTAAGGCGAACAAATGAACTCTTCTGGAGTTACGGACTCTCAAGCGCGATCCGAGCCTAGGTTCTGGATCGCACCTTCGCTCACCTTCATAGAGGAAATTCTAGCTCATGGCTCTTTTGTCAAGTCCATTCGCTACAAAATTAGATGAGGTTACCCTGCTCTCGTTCCTCGTTGGGAACGTGCATGAGTTCTGGTTAAGCCTAGTAATATTCCAGTCTCATCTAAAAAAACTATATCTTTTTGGTCGATATGCTTGACTTTTTCTCAATACTCTAACCTTAACTTCATGACTCTTTCTGTTCGGGGTTGGCTACTTCTCACTGTTTTTTTTACGATTTAATCCCAACTTTTGTAAGGCGTTACACATGGCTGTTCTACCACCCAATTTCCGGTCTTCTGGGCAAATAAATCACACAATTCTAGTAAAGTTGCATCGGGAGGTGCTGCCACTATTTCTCTCAACTCTGCTGTGGAATTATTCAAATGACTGTATCTCGGTTTCCCCCTGGGTTTCGGCTGTAAATTCCCTTCTATTTTTTGTTGCTTGACCAGTTTTTGAACTAAGCTTTTACTGACGGAAAATATCGCTGCTGTTTTTCTGATCGACAGCTTCTGATCGAGATGGGCTGCTACTATTTTTGTTCGTAAATCTACTGAATATGCTTTCATTGGTGTATTTTTTAATCTATTCTTATTGTACCTCATAACACCCGGAAGTGCTGTATTATCGCTCGCCCGCCATTATTTGTCGCTCGCCCGCCATTATTTGTCGCTCGCCCGCCATTATTATCGATCGCAGTGCCACGCCAATCGAGCCAACAACTTATTAATAATGATAATCGCGCCCTTGCGTGGGAGAGTCTGCCACAGGCAGACTCTCCCACCCTTACCCCTTGTTTGATTATCATTATTACCCAATTATATTTATGCACAAAGGGGTATTTACAGAATCTACTCCTTTCTAACTTGTTACCAATGCTGGAGCTCCCATATATCGAGAAAAGTTTTGAGCATATTCTGCTTCAAATGCTGACGCCCGGAATTAGTTTCGCCATGATTACCCAACGATTATCTTCTAACAATTGCCCCTCAAAAGGCAAGTCAAAGTTGGATGGCGGGTTTGGGGTTAGGTCAACTTTTCGGTACATTACGAAAGTGATGTTGTACTAGGCTTTGGAAAGATTTTAGCTCATAAGCTTGCACACACGGAGCGTTCAAACCAGTCAAAGTCTTTTTCTGTAAAGGTTTTAGGCTTTTTCGGCAAGCCCTATTTAGTCGAATTTAGGTTTAGGCATAATATTATTTTCTAATCACAGATCAACGCAGATCAACGCGAATGTAAGGTTGATCTGCGAGGGTTGCAAGTTTATTTTTGCTTAGCTGCAGCTTTTTTCTTGGCTTCTTTTTCGGCTTTTTTTGCGGCTTTTTC
Source organism: Microcoleus sp. AT3-D2 (assembly GCF_036705715.1). Lineage (NCBI taxonomy): Bacteria > Bacillati > Cyanobacteriota > Cyanophyceae > Oscillatoriales > Microcoleaceae > Microcoleus > Microcoleus sp. AT3-D2. The sequence continues at coordinate 1,513 of NZ_JAUBVE010000144.1, forward strand.
TGCTTCTAGTTTTGCTAACTTGGCTAGCTCTTTTTCTTCAGCAATTTTATCCAGATAGTAGTGGTAATCTCCCAAATAAGGGCGAAACTCTCCCTCCCGAATTTCGACTATTTTGTTGGCGACTTGTGAGATGAAATAGCGATCGTGTGAAACGATAATTACGGTACCGTCATAATTCTGAATCGCCTCTTCCATCATCTCTTTCGCCGGAATGTCGAGGTGATTTGTCGGTTCGTCCAAAATCAGCAAATTTACCGGAGTCAACAGCATTTTTGCCAAAGCTAGGCGGGCTTTTTCGCCGCCACTTAAAGCGCCAACCTGTTTGAATACTGTTTCGCCTGTAAATAAGAAACGGCCCAACAAAGTCCGAACTTCTTCATTTTTCCAGTCGGGAACTTCGTCGTGAATCGTTTGCATCACGGTTTTATTCAAATCTAAGGCCTCTGCCTGATTCTGTTCAAAGTAACCGGGGATGACGTTGTGGCCTCCCAATTTGACCGTACCTTCTGTCGGCTTTTCTAAACCCATAATCAGGCGCAGCAGGGTTGATTTGCCCGCGCCGTTGGGGCCTAGAAAGGCAATGCGATCGCCCCTTTCAATTAATAAGTCGGCTCCCAAAAATAGGATTTTTTCGCCGTAGGTGTGCACCAAATCTTCAATTATTGCTACTTCGCGACCGCTGCGGGGTGCGGGGGGAAAGCGAAAATGCAAAGTTTTTAATCCGCCGGTGGGCGCTTCGATACGTTCGATTTTATCTAACTGTTTCTCGCGGCTTTTGGCTTGGGTGCTGCGAGTGGCGCTGGCGCGGAATTTTTCTACGAATGCTTGCTGTTTTTCGAGTTCTTTTTGCTGGCTTTCGTAAGCGCTGAGTTGGGCTTCTCTGGCTTCTGCTTTTTGCAGCAGGTAGGAGGAGTAGTTGCCGAGGTAGGTGCTGGAAACGCCGCGTTCGGTTTCCACGATTTGGGTGCAGAGCCGATCGAGAAATTCCCGGTCATGGGATACGATTACCATAGGGGTTGTCAGCCCTTTCAGGTATACTTCCAGCCATTCGATGGTTTCTAAGTCGAGGTGGTTGGTAGGTTCGTCTAGCAGCAGGATGTCGGGTTTTTGCAGGAGAATTTTGCCCAAACTCATCCGCATTTGCCAGCCGCCGCTGAAGGCGCTGACTAATCGATCGCCATCTTCGGGTTCAAATCCGATTTCGGGCAGAATTTTCTCGATTTGGGCTTCTAAACCGTAGCCGTTTAAGCCTTCAAATTGCCGTTGCAGCCGATCCATTTTGTGGATCAGTTCGTCGAGATCCTCTGGGGAGGAGTTTTCCAAGTCTCGATGGACTTGCATTAGGGATTCATGGACTTCGTTGGCTTCGCTAAAGGCACGCCAAAATTCTTCTTTGACGGTGCGAGTCGGATCTACTTCAAATTCTTGGGAGAGGTAGGCGATGTGTAAGCTGGCGGGGCGAATAACTTCGCCTGCGGTGGGTTCGATTTCGCCGGCGATGATTTTGAGTTGGGTGGATTTGCCAGCACCGTTAACGCCTACTAAGCCGATGCGATCGCCTGGCTTGACTTCCCAGGTGACATCTTTGAGTACGACGCCTGTGGGGTAAATTTTACTGATGTGTTCGAGTCGCAGCATTGTTGTGGGGACTGGGGAAGGGCAGGTTTAGCGGCGGATGGGATGCCGGCGCTGAGGTCGAGTTAATCTTAACAAATTTTAATTATATTTAGGGTATTGCCAGATTTTGATTTGGTAGGAGTTACGCGAAAAAACGGGGTTTCTATGAAAAATCGCAGATTCTGGGCTAGAGATATAGGAAGAAACCCGGTTAACCTTCCGGGAGCATCCTAGTTTTGCAAATATGCAGAAGTATGATATTTTGGTAAATTTTTTTAAGCTCCCTACTATAACTGTGCGGAAAAATCTGTTTTAGGGTCAATGAGTTATTTTATAGCCGTTGCAAAATAGAGTAGCTCAAGAGTTACAATAGTCAAGGAATAATTTTTAGGAATCCAACATGACACCGGACGAACAAGAACGTTTACAAGCCTATAGTGCTGAAATTGCCAAAATTTTATATAAAAACACTCCCCCCGAGGCATTAGACAGCGAAAGAAAGCATAGAAAGACACCTGAGAAAACAATGGCTTGAAATGGTGGGAACCCAAGTCGCTTTTTTTTATCAAAGAAAGAACGGGAACAGAAAAAGGACGTTCCAGAACCGTAAAAAGCTGTGTGGGTGAGTTAAGAATAACTGAAAAACAAGCGGAACAATTAAACCTCAAAAAATCGACTCAATTGGCTCCATTATTTGAAAAATGCTGCCTGCGACAAGTAGCCAATTTATCAGATTCCAAGGCGTCCCAAGAAATTGAAATACAGACAGGAGTTAAAATAGGTCATACCACTTTACATATTAGACCTCTTGCAAAATAATTTTATGATATAATAGAAAGTTTTGCTTTACTGGATTGAATCCCAACTATTAACTTATTTTTACTCTTGCCTTGCTAGAAACAGGATAAAATACTAGAAACTTATATTGGTTGTTACACAATCAGTAAATCATGAAAAATCAATCTTATTTAAATTTGACATCTCATCAATTTAAACGTAGATTTGGTGTCAAAATTTCCACCTTAAAAGTAATGGTTAAAGCCTTGGAAGAATTCCGGTCAGAAAATCCTCTCATACAGAAGAGGGCGTGGGACTATCCTAACTCTTGAAGAACAGGTCTTAGTCGCATTGGAATATTGGCGAGAATATCGAACATATTTTCATATTGCGACAAATTGGGGAGTATCTGAATCAACTATTTGCCGAATTGTAATTGACATCGAATCAACTTTAATGAAAACTGGAAAATTCCGTCTTCCTGGGAAAAAAGCATTACTCAAAAACTCTGATTATCCAGCAGTCGTGGCGATTGATGTCACAGAAACAGCTATTGAACGACCCAAAAAAAACAGAAAGGATATTATTCAGGCAAGAAGAAATGTCATACCCTCAAAACTCAATTGGTCATTAATCAAGAGACAAGAGCAATTATTTGCACTGCTTTTGAGCAAGGACATTGCCACGATTTTAGCTTGTTTAAAAAAAGTAAAATTCATTTTCATCCCGAAACATATAGCTTACAAGATAGTGGGTATCAAGGCATAAAAGATGATCATTTCAATAGTTATATTCCTAGAAAGAAACCTAAA
>NZ_JAUBVE010000145.1:0-4558 GCF_036705715.1 Microcoleus sp. AT3-D2
CAACAAACTACATTGAAATTTAGTCAGATTTAACTGTAGCATATTCGGGGTTCCAGTTAAGATGCGTTTACCCTGGGAGTATTGTAGAGCCAATTTTGGCTTAAGTCCATCAAGTAAGGCGATAGGAAAAAAGCAGCGATGTTAAAAATCAGAGTTATGGGAAGTGCGATCGCCAATCCGGCGACTGGATCGGGACTGTTGAGAATCAAAACAGAGGCTAAGGATAGCGCTAACACCATACCAAACAGCAGGCTGATGGTGACGCTGGAAGCTAAAACGAGGTTTCCCCCAGTTTTCTGTATCAGTTTAACGCCGGCTTTGGCTGCTCGCCCTGCCTTGCGTAAAGGGGCGTGAGATGACATAATAATCTCCTAAGGTTATTGACAAATTGAAATGACCGTGGGATTTTATCTATACTTCACTGTTTTAACCTGTTAATGCGGATTGCTGTAAGGGGTCTCAACAAAAATACAGAATTTCCTTGAGAATTGTTAAGACTAAAAACCGCCCCAAAATTTATTTTTTGGGGGTTCAATTCAAAAGTCAAGACCGAAATCCCAAAACTCAAAACCCAAAACTCAAAACTATTTAAAACTTACTGCCATGTCTATTATTGAAATTGCCCAAAAAACGCGCGTATCTGCTAGAAAATTGGCAGTTTTGTCCGCTGATGCCAAAAATCAAGCTATTGAGGCTATAGCTAAAGCTTTAGAAGCTGCTGCGCCGGATATTTTGGCGGCGAATGCTGCTGACTGCAAGGCTGCCCAGGCGGATGGAATTGCGAAACCGCTGTACGATCGCCTCAAGTTGGATGAGAGCAAGTTGAAAAGTGCGATCGCAGGCGTGCGCGACGTTGCGAAACTCCCTGACCCGATCGGTGTCGTGCAAATTCACCGTGAATTGGATACAGGATTAATTCTGAAGCGCGTCACCTGTCCTTTGGGCGTTTTAGGCATTATTTTTGAAGCGCGCCCAGAAGCTTTAATTCAGATAGTATCCTTGGCAATCAAATCGGGAAACGGCGTCATTCTCAAAGGCGGCAAAGAGGCAGTCCGTTCCTGCGAAATATTGACAAAAGTGATACATCAAGCATTAGCAGAAACAGCGGTTAATCCCGCAGCCGTGCAGTTGCTCACCACGCGGGAAGAAACAATCGAACTGCTGAAAATGGATCAATATGTAGATTTGATTATTCCCAGAGGTTCTAATTCCTTCGTGCGCTTCGTGCAGGAAAATACACGAATTCCCGTGTTGGGACACGCCGACGGAATTTGTCATTTGTACGCAGACAAAGCGGCGGATATTCAGAAAGCAGTAGAGATTTCTGTAGATGCAAAAACCCAGTATCCAGCCGCCTGCAATGCCATTGAAACCTTGTTAGTTCACAGTGCGATTGCCCCCGTTTTCTTGCCCGCTGTTGCCGAAGCTTTGCAGCAGAAAAAAGTCGAATTGCGTGGAGACGGAAAAACTCGCGCCATCCTCGAAAATATTGCCGAAGCAAATGAAGCGGATTGGTCTACAGAATACAGCGATTTAATTTTGTCAATCAAAATAGTAGATTCTGTGGAAGAGGCAATTAATCACATTAATACTTACGGTTCCCGACATACAGATGTCATTGTTACCGAAGACAGCGAAGTCGCCGAAAGTTTTTTAAATGGAGTAGATGCGGCCGGAGTTTATCACAATTGTTCGACTCGATTTGCCGACGGTTTCCGCTACGGTTTCGGTGCAGAAGTGGGGATTAGCACGCAGCAAATGCCGCCTCGCGGGCCTGTTGGTTTAGAGGGCTTGATTACCTATAAGTATCGAGTTGTTGGAGATGGCCATGTTGCCGCTAGTTATGTAGGGAAGGATGCGAAGGGGTTTACTCATCGGGATTTGTAAAAGAGTAATACCATTTGCGAAAAACCTTGCTACAAGAGCATTGAAAAAAGGGACAATACTACATTTTATCAACCCTGACAAATATTGCGTGAGTTTTGATAAATAGTATAATAACAAGGGTCTCATTGACCGAGTAGAGACGTTGCCTGCTCTGTCGGTTTAGTCTCCCATAAATTTGTTAATTCCTACGCTCTCCCTTTAGGCTAAAGGAATTTCAATAATGAACTCTGTCCCAACACCCTGTTCTGAAAAGCAACTCAGTTGACCATCATGTTTTTCTACAACAATCTGATGGCTAATCGATAAACCCAGTCCCGTACCTTTTTCTGCTGGCTTGGTTGTAAATAGATAATCAAATATTTTAGTGCATACCTCTTCCGGCATTCCCAAACCGTTATCTTTAATGTGAATAATGGCGAGATTTCGGTGGGGGTCAACTTCAGTGTAAATCGTAATTTGTCTAGGGTTTGCTTTAATTTCTGCCAAGTTTTGCTTCTGAAGAGAATCTTCTAAAGCATCAATGGCATTAGCAATAATGTTAATAAATACCTGATTTATCTGTCCGGGGTAGCACGGTACTAGAGGTAAATTTCCATATTTTTTAACGACTTCTATTTTCGGACGTGTATCATTTGCTTTTAATCGATGTTGTAGAATTAGTAATGCACTGTCAATCCCTTCATGCAGGTTAGCTTCTACTTTTGATGTACTATCAGCGCGGGAAAAAGTTCTTAAAGATACACTAATTTGACGAATCCGTTCTACGCCCACTTTCATGGATGAAATAAGCTCGGGTAAGTCTTGTATGAGATACTCTAAATCCACTTCTTCGGCACGAGTTGCAATCGCTGCACCTGGAGAGGGAAACTGTTGCTGATAAAGATGAACAATTTCTAATAAATCTTGAATATAAGTTTCAGCATGAGTCAGGTTTCCCTTGATAAAGCCTACTGGATTATTAATTTCATGAGCCACTCCAGCCACTAATTGACCGAGGGTAGACATTTTTTCGCTTTGGATTAATTGGAGTTGAGCTTGTTGTATGGTCTGTAGAGCTTGTTTTAGTTCAGAGGTTCGGTCTTCAACTCGTTTTTCTAATTCTTGATTCAATTGTTGTAAAGTTTTTTCTAAAGTCGTTTTTTCTTCAATTTTTTCTTGGAGCAATTGATTTTTGCTTGCCAGATCTTTGGTCAAGTTTCGCAACTCTAAATGAACTTGAATTCGAGCTAATACTTCTTCTTTTTGAAAGGGTTTAGTGATATAATCTACAGCCCCAAGACTCAACCCTTTGACTTTTTGATCGGTGTTGCCAAGAGCCGTCATAAAAATGATCGGGATTTCTGAAGTTGACGGGTTACTTTTCAGTCGAGAACAAGTTTCAAATCCGTCAATTCCCGGCATCATTATATCTAATAAAATTAAATCTGGGGTGACATATTCTATTTTTTGCAGCGCACTTTCTCCATCTTGAGCTACTAAAACTTCTAGTCCTGCCTCATCTAAAACGTTAAATATAACACCTAAGTTTGTAGGATTATCATCTACAATTAAGATAACGTTTTTTGAAAAAGATAAATTATTCATAAAGGTTTAGCCTTCTCCTTGGTTTTTACTTGGTTTTTAATTATAGGCTGCGTGGCGTCCTGACTATCTAAGCTGCCTGTTTGCAGAGCCAATCTGCAGCATAATTTTTCAATTACAAGCTGCATGACGTTCTGACTATCTAGGGGTCGGGAAAAAATTAACCTTGTCCCATTGGTGTATCATCATATTATAGTTCAATGAGGATGCTAACCAATGTAATCTTTTTTTTAAGTAAACTTTTTGTAACACACTCTAGTCTTATGACTTTCCTATCCCTTTCTCTACAGAAGAGTCCTACGTCTGGTGAAGATTCTCTTGCTCTCTAGTATAGACAAATACATTATTCCTAGAAAGTTATGCGTACAAATGTTTCTAAATTCCGAAAAATTCCGTTACGCCGTGTCTTAATTGTTCCTTTTGTTTTACAAATCTTTACAACCGTAGGGTTAACCGGATATTTTTCGTTACAAAACGGACAGAAAGCAGTTAATGATGTAGCAGGACAGTTACGCCGTGAAATTGCCACGAGAATTGAGCAGAATTTACAGACCTATCTTGATGCTCCCGATTTAGTTAATAAAATTAATGCTGATGCTGTTAGTTTGGGCCAATTGAGCATGGAAGATATGAGAGGGTGGGAGCGTCATATTTGGCGACAAAAAAATCGATTTAATAGCGTAAATGGCATAGTAATAATAAATGAAAAAGGTCAAGGTGTAGCTATTCAGACTAATGATGAAGGAAAGCTACAAATTTTATCAACAGTGACCATAAAAAATACGAATCAGCTATATATTTATTCTGTAGGCAGTCAAGGGGAAAGACAGAAATTACTCAAAGTTGTGAATAATTTCGATCCGCGAAAAATGCAAGTTTACCAACAAAGCTTAAAAGCTGGCAAACCTACCTGGAGTCCAATTTATTTTGGTCCCAATATTCATACGCCTGTAATGTCGAGAATTCAGCCAGTTGTTGACAAAAATGGAAAAGTTCTGGGCGTCTTATTTACAACTCTACGTTTATCTCTGATCGGTAATTTTTTGCAAACTTTAAAAGTTGGGAAAAGTGGACAAACTTTTATTGTCGA
>NZ_JAUBVE010000146.1:0-4496 GCF_036705715.1 Microcoleus sp. AT3-D2
CCTCATCTTTCGCTCGAAACGCTATATGTTATTCTACCACAAATATAGTCTGTATACTTACGCCGAGCTGTACTAGTACATCGACAAGAATTTGGGGAGGCTGTAGCAGAGACAACTGTCACCGCTTTGAGTGTAGATGGAGGCAAGGCAAGATTAAGAACCGACTTAGGAGAAGCCAGTGAATGGCGAGACTACAAAGCTGTGGCATTGCATCATCAAAAGTGTGCGGCTTTCTTTCAAGAGAATGACCAGCTATTGGATTGGGTGAATCGACAGCCTCGATAGTGAGCCAATTACTTGTTTGGGTGATGGACATCCAGGGGTCTGGAATTTGATAGCTGGGATTGCTTCATTTGAGAAACGTTTAGAGATTTTAGATTGGTATCACCTCAAGGAAAACCTCTACAAACAGGGTGGCTCTAATCAACGCTTGCGAACAATGGAGGCTCATCTGTGGCATGGTCAGGTCGATGAGGCAATCACTGCTGTGGCTGACTGGGATGTACCTCACGTCAAGAACTTTCTGGATTATTTAGAACGACATCGATGTAGGATTCCTGACTATCAGGCGATGCAGTCTCAAAAGATCACAATTGGTTCCGGTGCTGTCGAGGCTACAATTAAACAAATTGGACGGAGAATTAAAATCTCCGGGGCACAATGGAATCGTGACAATCTGGCTCAAGTTCTGAAACATCGTTGTGCTTATTTAAATCTCGCTTTGGCCTGAATAGTATTTATACTCATTGCATATTTGAGATGCTCCCTGTTCCGGTTCCCTATCCATCGTATCATTTCAATCGCGCTCAAACTAGGCAAATCGGGTAGCCAAAACATCCCTTGACCGCAGTTATCATACCTCAATTCAGCAACGCCGCTAATTAATTGCTAATTATGACAATTGATTTAATCAGAGGACTTACGAATCAAAACCAAAGACACCAAACTAAAGAAAGCCGATTTTTGCCGTTGCTGCGAGCTCTCACGCGTCTTCTCAGCAAAAACCCGGTTTCTGGCTACCCGTGGGTAAGTCATAATAGCAATAAGGGGTGGCAAGATGCACAACCCACATACTAGATATCACTTTGATATCAGACTTAAATTTTCAATACCCCCAGGGGAATTCGAATCCCCGTCGCATCCGTGAAAGGGATGTGTCCTAGGCCTCTAGACGATGGGGGCGCGTTGCGTTTGCTTGTGTTCCGCACCTTTATAACCTTAACTAATCTTTCCCAATCTGTCAACTACTTTGCGAAAGTTTTTTTTCTACTCGTCCCAAAGCTAGTCACACTAGGCTTTGAGGATAGGATCGCAATTGTCGATCGCCCCCGAGGCGAGCAATCTCGAACCGTGGGTGTTCTGGGTGGGGAAGTCCAAACAAGCGACGCGGGCGATGTGGCCGAACTTCATGGCGATCGAAGCATCTCTCCCAAAACCGGTAATTGCCCCCAACTGTACCTCTACGCCGGCGGCTGCTGCGCGCAGTTGCCCAATTCTTGATCGTAACAGTCCGTAGTCGTGCTGCACCAGCAGCAAAAAAGGGTTTTCGCCGTCAAGAATCGGGTATTGAGCCACCAAGCTTGCACATTGTCCAAGCAATCAGGGCATTCAACGGCTGGCACTGCGTAAAATACAAAGCTGCGATCGCCTCGGCTCCTTTGCCGACGACACCAAATAAACATTCACCGCAGACTCTTTCAAACATTCCGCCAGAGCCAGCAAAATAGCCACAGAAGCCTTGTTCTCCAGGCTGTAGCTCTATAATAATAATCCAATCCTTCACCCCCAGCGGACGTTTGCGGTGCTTTTCCACCACCATCCGCGTTCCCGATCAAATTCCCGCCGACGCTAATTCATCGGCGGTACATTTACCGAAGAATTCAGCATTTAGGAGCCAAAATGGATTCTGTGCGACAGGATGGAGAATCCAGGTTTCAAGGCTCCGATTTTAATCGTGGAGCCGAAAAAATTCTTTCGTTACCGAAAACACTCACTTCAGGGATGGGGTATTCTGAATTCGGAATTCTGTCTTCTGACTCCTTCTCATTTTTTCGATCCAGGCATTTTCCCACTTGAAAGAAACATCTTCCTGCTGAGCTTTTTGAGGAGATTCGTTGGGGTTTCACCTCACGCCCCGACAAACTGGTGACGCGAGTAGGAGGCGACCAACTGCAGCCGTTACGGGTGGCGGGTACACTGCTGGCTAACAAGGGCTATGATCCAGATCAGCGTGTGATTGACCGCCTCAATGCCGAGGGGAAGACCACCGTGATTTCACCTCGCCGCAATTGCAAGACCCTGGAAACTTACGATGCTCAATTGTACAAAGCCCGTCATTTGATTGAGAACTTTTTCCCCAACCTCAAGCAGTATCAGGCAATCGCAACGCGCTATCACCCTAGGGCGGTGAACTTTCCGGCGTCCGATTCTTCTGGCTGCTGCGGTCATCGGGTTGAATTGATGACACCCCCTAAATTAACTTGACAGTGCCGTAAACTAATATGCCTGACCTCTTGAGCACCTTTTTTTCTAATAATTTCATTCCTCACGGACATTGTTACCTCTGGAAACCGGGGCTAGTCTGGCTGCACTTAACGTCAGATGCCTTGACTACCCTCGCTTATTACTCGGTGGCGGTTGCCATTGTTTACTTTACAAATGAGCGTAAAGATTTGCCTGCCCACACGGTGATGCTGCTGGTGGGTTTCTTTTTTATCTTTGCCTTATGTGGCACGACGCACCTGATGGAAATAGTGACACTTTGGCACCCCATTTATTGGGTTTCAGGACTGATCAAAGCTGTCACTGCTGTTTGGTCTTTCTATACATTCACCTTTTTACTGATTCCCTTAATTCCAGTGGCGCTTGATGCGCCAAGTCCAGCCCAACTCGCCCTTACAAACCAGGAACTAGAAGAGAGCCGCCGCCGTATCCAGGCGATTAATGTGGAGCTAGAGCAACGGGTGCAGGAACGCACTGCCCAACTGGAAGCGTCTAATCGCACCAAAGACGAATTATTGATGCGTGAACAAATAATTCGGGCAGAGGCAGAGGCAGCTAACCGGGCCAAGGATGAGTTTCTCTCGATTCTTTCTCATGAACTCAGAACTCCTCTCAACGCGATCTTAGGGTGGTCAACGATGTTACGGCAGAAAAACCTGAGTGAGGATAAGGTGGCGCGGGCTTTGGAGACGATCGAGCGAAACGCCAAGTCTCAAGCCCAGCTCATCGAAGACATCCTCGATGTTTCTCGCATTATCACAGGTAAGCTGCGCCTCCGAGTCCGTCCTGTCAACCTCGTGCCGGTGATTGAATCGGCGATTGAGTCTGTACAGTTGGCGGCTGAGGTAAAGTCAATTCGCCTGCAAAGCGTGCTCGATTCTGAAGCTGGCCCGCTCTTGGGTGATGCCGATAGGTTGCAGCAAGTTGTGTGGAATCTACTTTCTAACGCTCTCAAATTTACGCCTAAAGACGGGCGAGTCCAGATCAGTTTGCAGCGGGTTAATTCCCATGTTGAAATTACTGTCAGCGACACTGGATCAGGCATCAGCTCGGACTTTCTACCGTATGTCTTCGATCGCTTCAGCCAGCACGACAGCACGACCACTCGCAGTTATGGGGGGTTGGGTTTAGGGTTAGCCATTGTGCGTCAATTAGTTGAATTACATGGCGGGACTGTAACGGTAGTGAGTCCAGGGATAGGACAGGGGACGACCTTTATAGTTCAACTGCCCGTGATGATTATCCATCTACCACCGAGCGATCCAGAGCCATTAAACTCGCTCGTCGAGGCGAATGGGAGGGTAGAGGGGTCGCCGACCCTTGAAGGCTTACAAATCTTAGTGGTAGAGGACGAGGCTGACGCGCTAGAGTTGCTGAGCACAATTCTGGAAAAGTATGGTGCTGATGTCATGGCTGTGGCTTCCGTCAAGGAGGCTTTGACCATTATCGAAACCGCAACCGATCACAGCCCCGATGTTTTAGTGAGCGATATTGGGATGCCGGATGAAGATGGCTACTCCCTGATCCGCAAGTTGCGTCAACTTGAAGCGCAGCGGGGCGGTAGGCTACCCGCGATCGCGCTGACGGCTTATGCCCGGAATGACGATCGTCAGCAGACACTGTTAGCAGGTTTTCAGATGCATTTGACCAAACCCGTAGATGCTGCCGAGTTAGTGGCGGTGGTGGCCAGCCTCACTGGACGTACAAGCAGGTGCTAAGGAATGAAAAATAAATAACTTAAAGAATTACTCAGGTTGGGGTACGGCTCGATAATTCCATTTGGGCAAATATTCGTCAAAAACCTGGGGGGGTAACAACCAGCCCCAAACCCATACTTTGTAAGGATTGAGCCAATGTGTGCTAAAAAAAGAGGATCTCCTAAACTTATGGTTATAAGTTTATATAATCAGAAAAGCCAGCTAATACGCGATTCCTAAAATTATTAAAATTAGAAAAACCATACCCTTGCCGCATTATCAACTTAATCCGATTGT
>NZ_JAUBVE010000147.1:0-4472 GCF_036705715.1 Microcoleus sp. AT3-D2
AGTACAAGTTTCAACCCTGACTCCAGGCAATGCTAATAGATAGTCTAGATGGAAGCTCATAACGGTAAATGTATTATAAGGTACATTTTACACCATAAACTCAGAAGAGCCATTACAACTATGTTTTGAGCCAATGAATATCTAATCACTACATATTTATCACTACCGACAATTTTTAAGATTAATTCTAGCCTTTGCCTTCTCAAGGCTTGAGCCTCCCAGGGTGACTGGGTAAGAAAGTGATGCAACCCTTGAGCATTTTCTAGCCCATTATCTCTGCAATGGCTGGTAGCGTCTTACGTTTAATATCAGAAACTATACCAGCATGAAGGTGGGTAAAAGCTTCAAAGCTTCTGACTTCTGAAAACAGATTTCTGTAATAGCTACAATACTCATCAATCAATTTCAAGGTTGAATCAGCTTGGCGAGGCTTAACCATAGACCCAGCTCTGGTTTGAGAGATTTTGTTCTATTATACTCTTCCTAGAGTGACAGAAGAGGGGTATTTTTCAGAATTGACCCGCATCCGCGATCGTGACACGGCTTTCTGAGTATTTATACTCAAGTTTAACAAACCGATCTACTCTCCATTAGCACCCCAACTGTGTGTGCCAGTTGAGGGTGCGAAATGTGGGTTTCAAGTTTCGTTCTCGCAGGTGATGAGAAAAAATTTTCATGATAATCGATTCCTTTTATGCCGCGTTGCTGCTTTCATCCTTGACCTTGGTTTTGATCACGAAAGCCTTTAATTCGACCATCTTGCCACCGCGAAAGCACCAGACATCGCAGTACGAGTAATGAGTCGCCTTCCCCTCTTCGTCCTTGATTGTGAGGTCGCCGAGTGCCGTGACGAAATCCCCCTCAGCGATCAAGTTCGCAACGATATTCAAAGGCGGTTTCACATACTCCGTTGCCATCCATTGGCGAACGGCTTCCTTCCCTTGAAGGGTCTTGTCGCCTACCAATGTCCATTGCGTGTCGTCGGTGCAGAACGACAAAAATTCTTCATAGTTGCCCTGAGCGATCGCCGCGTTTGCCGCTTCTAAGATTGCTTTATTTTTGTCTGACATCTGAATCTCTCCTCTGTTCAAGTAGATGCTTTAACGGAGCGAGAGCGGTTTCCCGATCGGTGCGTCCTTCTTAGCCGCCGAATCACCCCGTTGCCGCTTGTGCAAAATTCACTGAACAATTGCAGTCACGCGGATTTCAATCCGCATCGTTGGAAGTCCAAGAGCCGCGACTCCTACCTGTGTCCAAATTGGGGCATGGTTGGGCATGTAATGGCGATATAGCCTGACCATCACCTCGTTAACCTCTGGGGGAAACCCTCCAACATGGTAAGAATTGATGTGGACAACATGCTCCCAACCCGCACCGGCAGTTGCCAAGGTTCGCTCTACGTTCCGAAACGCCTGAGCAATTTCGTCTGCAAGCGATTCGGGAATTTGCAGATCGTCATCCCAGCCACCTTGTCCTGATGTCTCCACTTGATCGCCAATTTTTACCGCTTGCGAGTAATGCAATTCATTCAGCAGGTATTCCCCATAACCAGGGGTAACAAAAAACTTGGGCTTACTCATGGTGTTCCTCATATAATGCGTTTGACTCTATCTCGCGTTGCTGAAACGAGTTTGTTTCGGCATCATCCGATTTAGACCCTAATGTTCAGAATTCACTTGCCATGTAATCACAATAATTTCTGCAAACAGTAAGACAACTATTAGCCGCGAAAACGCTTGCAAAATGGCTTCCATTGCCCAGTTCTGACTCTGAACTTCCCAGATCATCCAAACAAGATTGAATCCAATCACAAACCAGGGTAGAATTACCGCTGAATTCCGTCTGCGATAGAAGCGGATCGTCATCTCCCGCCAAAATGGGAAGGTGCTGAGGAGACAAACAAGGTAAGATACTCCTGCACTGACGAACAAGCTTGTTTGAAGACCCGAAGGCAGGTTTGGGTATCCAAGTGCGATCGCCGTCAGGCAAACTCCGAGCGCGAGGTACAGGAAAGTGAATAAAGTAAATCGTTTCATTATTTCTTCTCCGGTGAAGCTTATTCTCTGTACCAAACACGCACACATTGAAAGCAATTGATTGTGACGCCTTGACTGATCATTACTGGGTAGAAACCATTACTGACCGTCAATCCGTAATTACCATCACTTGTGCCTTCTAGATGATCTGGTAAAACAACGCTTTCAACGTTGATCACCTGTATCGTTGTAGTTTCGATCCACTGATTGACAGCACTCACAACCTCAGAGAAGGATTCATAATCGGAAGCTCCGCCAAAGGATCCCCGTTCAGTAATCCGAGGCGCAAAATCTTTGCACTGAATCATTTTTCCACCACCTTAAAACTGTAGAGTTGACTTAGAGTCTTCGTAGATAGTCGCTCCCGCACTGCGGAGTTCATTCAGAAACCATTCGGTATCCGAGAGCAGTTCGGGTAGGTAAAGCCCAGGGCGGGCAGGAGCGCGGTCGTTCAGTCCCAATACCGACACGAGAGAAAGAACGACGCTCAGACCCGTTAGTGAGACTGCGCCACGCTTGAACTCCAGCATCGATCGCGAACGCTGCGTTCGACCATCGGCTTCGCCCTCAATCTCGACGACGATCTCGGTCGCTGCCTCACTGCCCCGGTGGCGACTGGATGATTCGTCGGTCACTAGGTCGAAACGTGAACCTGTTTCGAGGTCATTCCAGCAAATTGCTTAGAAACCACCAATTCGGAACTGCGATCGCAAAAGATATCTGCCAAGATCGCGATTTAGCCTGCTGTATATCCACCATCGATCACTAAGGGTTGCCCAGTAATGTAGCTGGCAGCATCAGAGCAAAGAAACACAACCGCTTGAGCAATTTCTGTTGCCTGACCGATCCGGCCGATCGGAACCATAGACCCAAGATCATCGAACGTTATGCCTATCTGGTCAGCGCTACGAGCCATTAGATCAGTCGCAATGGGACCGGGATTAACAGCATTAATCCGAATGCCCTGTTTGGCATAGTCAAGTGCGACAGTGCGTGTCAGCCCCATCACCGCGTGTTTGCTGGCAACGTAGGGAGAGATTCCTGGCAGCGCAACAAGACCATTGGTGGACGAATTGTTCACGATCGCGCCTGCGCCCTGGGTGAGCATCTGTTGAATTTCATATTTCATGCACAGAAATACTCCTCGCGCATTGATCGACATGATCTTGTCAAAATCCTCGATCGATTGTTCGTGCAGTGGTTTAACAGCAAGATCAATGCCAGCATTGTTAAAGGCACAATCGAGTCTGCCGTAGGTCGCGATCGCTTTGTACACCAATTCCCGGACATCCGCCTCACTCGATACGTCTGATTTCACGAACAAGCATTCCGCCCCAGTCTCGCGAATCAAATCAGCAGTTTCTTCACCTTCTATACCGCGTATGTCCGAGAAGACCACTTTGGCTCCAGCAGCACCAAATGCGATCGCTGTTGCTCGACCAATTCCCAATGCGCCTCCTGTAACTAACGCCACTTTATCTTGCAGTATCATTCTGTTTCTCCTGTTTCAATCTTTGTGGCTAGATTCCCCGCCCCTGGGAGCGTAAAATGCCAGGATGAGTGAGTACATCCATAAGTGGCATAACGTTCCTGCTCACCGGACGCAGATCACCTTTATCTGTGACCAACAACCTATATTCGTTCTGGTGCAGAGGGCTTGTTAGCTAGTTTTTGTTGCATCGAACATGGAACTTTATGAGTTCAACGCCTTTTCAATACGACGATCGGGAATGAGCCACAGAACTGCAACCAGAACGTATAATGCACATGCAAGCCAAGGGATTGCAAAAGCAAGTGGAATCGTAACTGCATAAATCAATACCGATAACTTGCCTTTAAAATTCCGACCAAGAGCGTTTGCAAGTGTGGAATCTTGACCGTGATTAAAAGCAAGTATGCGGGTCAGAGTGAAGTAGGCGATCGCAGCCAACAATAGAACCACACCATAAAGCGCCACAGGCAACGCAGCAAAGTGATTTTCACCCATCCATGCGGTGACAAAGGGAAATAATGATAACCAGAACAACAAATGTAGGTTTGCCCACAAAGTTGAACCATTCACTTGTCGGACTGCCTGAAACAGGTGATGGTGATTGTTCCAGTAGATACCAACATGCACGAAACTCAACACATAGCTTAGAAAGGTTGGAATCAACGGACGTAGTGTAGCTAAATCTGACTCATGAGGCGTTTTTAACTCCAGTACCATAATGGTGATAATAATAGCAATTACCCCATCACTGAATGCCTCTAACCTACCTTTAACCATTTTTGGATATGCTCCTTGTTTGCTTACCGCGTTGTATAACTGCCGTTTGTAAAAATGGTTGTCCGGTACTCCGTACTGGTTTACTTCTAACCCACATTCCGCAGATGTCGGTCGGATTTCTTTATCAGTTGTGAAAACTTGGAAGCCAAACGCTTTTAGGCTGAAAT
>NZ_JAUBVE010000148.1:0-4377 GCF_036705715.1 Microcoleus sp. AT3-D2
AGCACCTGCAGGCATACATAGACGCTCATCTACGCATAGAAGGACAACGATGAAACCAGCAACAACACATCAGTACCAAGGCATGACTAAGGCCGCAATCGTCTCTGCAATACGCAAGGAGTGGATGGTCTCGTCAAGGAAATTTGCTGCTATCCAACGCTCTGCTGAGCGGGTGCTGCTCGACTCTGGACGATGGAAGACACTGATCCGCTGTACTCACTGCCAGCAGTCGTTCGACCGGAGTGAGATTCAGTGTAATCACCTCGATATCGTCGGCGTACTGGAATCCACCAAGCCAGAAGACATCGCTGCATACCGTAAGCGCATGTTCTGCCCGGTAGGCCGACTAGAAGCCTGCTGCATCCCATGCCACCGACAACACACTAAACAACAAAGGAATACACATGACAAAGAAGGTGCCCCAACTTAATCAAGCTGAGTCAGACCGTAGCATCAAGCGCATCAAACAGCTACTTGACACTGATTTGACCTACAAAGAGATGGCCGACAAGCTGAACAGCGAAGGTTTCAAAACTATCCGCCTAGCTCAGTGGACAGCTCTGAACATCAGGCAAGTAATCTGGAAGCTTCGTCACCAAGAACGCTCCTGGTACGGTCTCTCAGCAACTCGCGCAGCATTGGTTGTCTCTGCCAATTAAATTCTGGCAAGTAATTGATATCACCTAAATCCACGCTGGAATGGACTTCTGCCAAAGGCAGACAGTGACTAGAAGAGCCAGCTATAGGTACGAGCAGACACGACATTCCATGAATGTTAGCCTCGTCCCACTAAATAGGTCAGCCACCTCGGGCAACCGACCTATTAGCAGAAAACTTCGTACTCAGTGATTTGACCGTCTGGATTGCGAAGGCAAAGGCGTTTCCCTGCGTCATGCTGAGCAATGATGCTCTCGTACAAACGAAGAGCATTCTTCATCACTTCCGCGTAGGAAGTCGCCTCTGTCTTGTCCTTCAACAAATTCAGGCGCTCGTAAGACCTCTCTGCCAGCTCAAGCTGGACCCGAGTTGTCTTAGTCATTTTCTTTTGCATTTTTACCCTTGGGGTGCTCTGTAGCCACCTTGACTGCAACATCAAGAAGCTGGCCATGGAGTGACGCATCGCCAGTGACGGCGGCGTAAATCCCTGACAACAAAATCAGTGTAAATACCGCTGCAACGGACAAAACTTTCCAGTCCGCAAACAGGCCGGATTTCTTCGACTCCTGTTCTTCAGAGGTAGTGACTTCAACTTCAATAGTCACCGTCATTTCTTGTGCTGGATCGAAATCCTGACCTACTTTTACCTTGTACTTCATGAAGCATCCTTTGAGTAAAGGACACTACAGAAAAGCTCGCTAGTCCTACTTTTGATCCACTTTTCAACGTCTCACAACTGTTCTTCTGCAGTTGTCTATTTATACATACCGCGCATTTGTTACGTAGGATTAGCGCGTTGTGAGACAGCGGATCATCTGCTCCTAGAGCATGTTTCTAGGGTTAGAAATTCTGTGTTCAGTAATGTGCAGCTGGACGGGTGAGTGGTTGCCATTTAAAGCTCCTAAGTAAGATCGATCAGATAAATGTTTCTAAAGTACTTCCCAACAAATTCCCGCTGTTGTTGACTATTTTTTGCGGGACTGCGCTATTGCAGTGGTACCACTGTACTCCATAGTCGAGATAAATGCAAGCTAAATTTAATCACCATATCATCAAAATTTGAGTGTTGTTGAATTGTCATTTTTTCCTCTATCTTTAAACCCTGCTCTAGCCGTAGTACCGCTGCAGCACCAAATACCCTATCAAAAGTCTTGTCAAACCCACCCTAGTGATATAGTATCACTATGTTTAGAATTCAAATATAGGATGCGGTATGGCAATCTATGGGTATGCAAGAACCTCCTCGGCTCATCAGGTAGCAGGTCTTGACGACCAAGTAGCCAAACTCCGCGAAGCCGGCTGCACTGACCAAACCATCTACCGTGAACAAATCAGCTCTGTTCGGATGGAAGAACGAGTCGAATTCAGTAAGGTACTAAACAAGCTTTCAAAGGGCGATGTCCTGGTGTTCACTAGTCTGTCCCGCGTAGCTCGTTCAATGGTTCATATGATGGAAATTGAAGCCGTTGTAGCTGCTGCTGGCGCTTCTATCCGAATCCTGGATATGAATGTGGATACCAGCACGCCGCAAGGGCGTCTGACCTTCAATCTGTTTGGTTCTATCGCTCAATTTGAGCGTGAAAACATGCTGGAACGTCAGAAAGTAGGGATTGCTGCTGCTAAGGCCGCAGGCAAGTACAAAGGTCGTGCACCGACAGCGCAAGCCAAGGCAGGCAAAGTCCTGGCACTTGCCGCCAAGGGACTGACCAAGCAACAGGTAGCCGATGCAGTAGGTATCGGTGTAGCCTCTGTCTATCGCATTCTCAGCGACGCCAAGAACGCCGCGTAAGCAGTCCATGTCCAAGACCCCAATAGAAGCCCTTGCAAAGCTCACCTCTAAGCGCAAGCCAGCACCAGCGACAAAGCCGCAGACCAAGGCTGCTCCTGTTCCTCAATTGACGCTGCCCTTGTGGCCTGATTCGGTACGGGGTATCCCGAATGCAGTCCTACGTGGTGCCTTGTTCACAGTGAATCAACGACGAGACACGTTCAAGAAACTGACCCTGTTGACTGCTGTAGAAGGCGTGGAAATACGCTACCGCGGGGAGCGCCTGAACCAGACCGATCTGGACGTGTATGAGATGTTGCTACACCTTGCCAGAGCACAGCCGTTGGGCAACCGCGTTGAGTTCAGCACCAATGCACTGCTACGAGAGCTAGGACGTAAGACAGGAAAGTCGCAGCATGACCAGCTGCACGAAGAACTGACTCGGCTACGTAGTGGCACAGTAGATATGCGTTGGACCGAGGACAAACGCGGGTTCTTCGGAGGGCTGATCGTTAAGGGCTATAGAGATGAGACTTCTGGACGCTATGTCGT
Organism: Microcoleus sp. AT3-D2; assembly: GCF_036705715.1. Taxonomy (NCBI): domain Bacteria; kingdom Bacillati; phylum Cyanobacteriota; class Cyanophyceae; order Oscillatoriales; family Microcoleaceae; genus Microcoleus; species Microcoleus sp. AT3-D2. The sequence continues at coordinate 2,978 of NZ_JAUBVE010000148.1, forward strand.
ACACCTGGAGCCGGACATCATGAAGATGTACGAGAACGGCTATAGCCATATCAATTGGGCACAGCGTAAGGCACTAGGAAGCAACAGCCTCGCTAAATGGGCACATGGATTTTTCAGCACCCATGCAGCGCCGTACCCATACAAGGTGGTCACGATCAAAGAACTGTGCGGCTCGACAGTTGAGAGGCTTGGCGACTTCCGTAAGATGCTCAGATCGGCCCTGGACAACCTAGTAGCCGTAGGCGCTTTGCTCGACTGGGAAATAGATGAGAACGACCTGGTGCATGTGAAGAGAGTCCCAACCGCCAGTCAACAGAAACACATCGTTCGACAGACAAAGTCACGGCATTTGACTCCCGATAAGCGCTGATGTTTTTTTGTGCGTGAACTATTTGCCTACGGCATTTGACTCCCGACACTACGGCATTTGACTCCCGACACTACGGCATTTGACTCCCGGTTGACCCCGGTTTTTCATAGGGAAAACGGAGAATGCTAATAGTCTTCTAATATTCTTCTAATACCGACCACTGATCTCACACTGTGGACAAGTGGAAACACTCGGATATTTCGCGTATTTACCCCCGCCCTTTACAGCTATGCCAGAACCTGTACTTACCCATCCTGGCGCTATCGTGCCCCTATGGCACTATCAGAAGCTATAGAAATCACGCTATGGTTTAGCAATACCTGGGTTCTGTACGAGATGGCATAGATTTTTCTACCCCAAAAACCGGTTTTGCAAGGAAGAAGTACGCGCAAGCTACTGACAAGGCCCATGCAACAGGTTTACAGGCTCTTGAAGGCGTTGAAACGCATAGGACTAAGAGGAATCAAGGTTTGGAAATTTAAACGCTGTTAGAAGCGTCTACGCTCATGGAAAGCGTTACAAACTTGACAGGTGGGCCTCGAGATGTTACAATGTAGTTAGTCAAGACAGAATGTCTCAAGACGAAGTATAAATCAGTTTTATAAGAACTGTCAAGCAAAATCAAAAATCCAGAGCATTCACGCCCTGGTCGCCTTCACACCCGCTTCTAGGGTTGTCCTTTGTCCACCTACCTTAGCTGTTCGACGGTAGGTACGGTCTCGTTCCGACATTGTGAAGAGTCAGTATTCCCCCCGGAAGGAATGGTATGCCGGGGCGGTGCAAGCCAAAAGCCAAAGCAAGTGCCTAGTGCCCCTTCCCAGAGGCTGCATCGTGAGCGTCTACCCAAAACGAAACAGACGCATTCCTGACCCCGTCCCAACCTTAGCGCAGTGGAAAAAAGCACTGAAAGGCATTGGCACGGCAGTAGGGGAGGGGAGGATTCCGTCTGTAGTAGCACCTGCAGGCATACATAGACGCTCATCTACGCATAGAAGGACAACGATGAAACCAGCAACAACACATCAGTACC
>NZ_JAUBVE010000149.1:0-4186 GCF_036705715.1 Microcoleus sp. AT3-D2
TACAACAAACTACATTGAAACTTAGTCGGATTTAACTGTAGCATATTTTGGGTTCCAGTTAAGATGCGTTTACCCTGCCTGGATAGTTCAATTAAACTACTTGTGCTATAACGTAGAAAATTATTGGAAAATAAAACGACAGCTTTTGTAGTGCGAAGAGGTTTTTGGAGCATGCGCTGTATTTTTTGCAAAAGCGACTCAAGCAAATCCAAGAGTGTCGAGCATATTATTCCTGAATCCCTCGGTAACACAACGAAAGTGCTTCCCAAAGGAATTGTGTGCGATACATGCAATAACTATTTCGCACGTAAAGTCGAGCAACCTTTTCTTGAAGCTCCAGCTTTGAAAGCTCTCCGCTTTCATCAAGTTGTTCCTAATAAGAGGCAGAGAGTACCACCATTAGCAGGTATATTCTCATCCGAATTTTCAGTAACTGCATATCGCTATTCAGAAACTCCATTATTAGGATTAGTTGATATGCCACCGGAAGCCATTAAAGTTCTTTTTGAAAAAAATGGCGGAGAAATAATTTTTTCGGGGCATGATGAGCCTCCACCAGACAGAATCGTCTCAAGGTTTTTGGCTAAAGTAGCTCTCGAATTGATGGGTTTAGGTATCTTAGAAGCCTGCAAAGAGATTGACGACTTAAATGCTTCTGACGGAATCGACTACTTAGTCAATGAAGCACAGCTAGATCTTCTTAGGAACCACGCTCGTCGAGGAGATACACCTAATTGGCCATACAATTCACGTCGTATTTATAAGCCTAATGAGAAATGGATCGATGAATTTGGCTCGGATGTCCAAATCGTTCATGAGTCTGATATTCTTCAGACAAGTTGGGGCGAATGGTTTTGCGTTTTGGCTATTTTCGGTTTAGAGCTTGTAATCAACTGCGGTGGTCCTGAGATTGAGGGCTATCACCGTTGGTTATCAGAAAATAATGGTGATAGCCCTTTATACTCTGGAAAAAATAAGTGCGATCGCCGATCTTGTAGGGTGCGTTAACGGAGTGTAACGCACCATCAAATATACACAAATGTAACCCACCCTCTTTATGTTAATTTAACGTGTGTTACGCTGTCGCTAACACACCCTACGACTGCTAATCATCCCAATATCCTTGAGGTTTTTCCTTTCTGCCATCTTTACCCCAATCTGGCGGATAAATTCCCTGAGCGATAAACCGATGAACACTCGAATACTCCCAATCTTGGGGATTTTCACACAATCCATGTCGAACCGGATTATCATGAATATAATCACAATGAAGCTCAAAATCCCGTTCATCCCGAATTAAATGCTCCCAAAATCGACGTTGCCAAAGATTACTTTCTCCTCGGTTTTGTCGTGATTGAGAAACCTCCCGATTAACCCCTAATTCTTGTCCATAATGTTTGGTAACATAAGTTTTAATTAATCGCAATCTCACCGACAAATCCTTATCATCAGGGGGTAAAGTCCACAAACAATGGAAATGATCGGGTAATAAAACAAAAGCATCAATACAAAAAGGATATTTTTCCTTTACTTTTTCTATTGCTTCTCGGAGAGATTTTCTCCCTATGTCACTACAGAGCCAAGAATCTCTTTGATAAGTGACTTGTGTGATGAAATATGTACCTCCAGAAACATTAGGTCTTCGATAATTAGGCATAGGGAGCTAGTATGGGTGAAATTAAATTATTCTTAAATTATTCATTGTATTGTCATATTGGTTGGTGCGTTACGCTGTCGCTAACACACCCTACAGTGCGATCGCCGATCTTATAGAGCGATCGCACTGAATAAACTTAACGATGACACAGCATATATCCGCCTACCTACTTAGCAGCTAGTTTAAGGCGGCGGTATTGCCTGTAAAATACTCGCTTCCTGCAACATTTGAGACTTTCGGGCTCTACCCGCTTCGGGGTATTCCCAAGACGGTGCAAAGGGCGGAACCAAGAAGGGGCAAGCTTTCCACCCACCCTGTACCCCCACGCCGAGCATCAGGCAGTTTCCGCCCCTGTGCCCGTGCTGCTCGTAATACCGACAATGCCGACAGCTTAAACCTACATTTACGTTGCTCACGGGATTTATCGAACCGTTTTTGTAATCAAAATATAATAACACCTGTACACCTACCGGAATTGTGTACTATGATATAATGTACAATTTAAACTCGATCGCCAGTGGGGAATGTGGAACTATCTTCTAGAGTACAATATGCCCTGTTAGCCCTCTTGGAACTGGCGAGCCACTACCCGAAGGATTCGCCCCTAACAGTAAACGAAATTACTGTTTCTCAAGAGATACCGGAACGCTATCTAGACCAAATTCTTGCTGTGCTGCGGCGTGCAAGTATTGTCCAGAGTTTGCGGGGTGCTAAAGGCGGTTATTTGCTGGCGAAAGATCCTTGGCAAATTACTTTGCTAGAGGTGTTTTCGACACTCGAAGGCGACGGCAGTGGCCAGACACAAAAAGTTTCGGAATCTGTAACAATAGAAAAAACTGCGGTACTAGAAATTTGGCAGGAAGCTCAACAGGCATCTTGGGCTGTTTTGGGGAAATATACATTACAAGATTTGTGCGAACAGCGGGATGTTCGCAAACAAGCACATCCCATGTACTACATTTAAGGGGAGAGAAATTAAGCCATGAGAATTGCTAAGGATGTTACAGAAATAATTGGCAGAACTCCTTTAGTTCAGCTCAATAAAATTCCCCAAGCCGAAGGAGTAGTTGCTCAAATTGTGGCAAAATTGGAAGGGATGAATCCGGCTGCTTCGGTGAAAGATCGAATCGGGGCGAGCATGATTCAGGCTGCAGAAGAAGCGGGGTTAATTCAACCGGGGAAAACTATTTTAGTTGAACCGACTTCAGGAAATACTGGAATTGCTTTGGCAATGGTAGCGGCGGCGAAAGGGTACAGTCTGATTTTAACTATGCCGGATACGATGAGCACGGAACGCCGATCGATGCTGAAAGCTTACGGAGCTCGGTTGGAATTAACTCCGGGACATGAAGGGATGTTAAGCGCGATCGCCCGTGCGGAAGAAATTGTAGAAGAAACCCCCAATGCTTTCATGCTGCAACAGTTTCGCAACCCCGCTAATCCGAAAATTCACCGAGAAACAACGGCTGAGGAAATTTGGGAAGATACAGAGGGTAAAGTAGATTTTTTAGTTGCTGGAGTTGGCACCGGCGGTACTATTACTGGAGTTGCTGAGGTAATTAAACCGCGAAAGTCGAGTTTTAGGGCGATCGCAGTTGAACCCGCTAGCAGCCCCGTGCTTTCTGGAGGCAAATCTGGTGCTCACAAAATTCAAGGGATTGGTGCAGGATTCATCCCGGAAGTGTTGAAACCAGAGTTAATTGATGAAACGATCGCAGTTAGCGACGAAGATGCGATCGCTTACAGTCGCCGACTTGCCAGAGAAGAAGGATTGTTGTCAGGAATTTCTGCAGGTGCCGCTTTGTGTGCCGCAATTCAAGTGGGCAAGCGGCCCGAAAATGCTGGAAAATTGATAGTTTTTGTCCAGCCTTCTTATGGCGAACGCTACCTCAGTACAGCCTTGTTTAAAGACTTTGAATTGCCGACTATCCGCGAACTCGAATCATTAGTCAGCAATTATTAAATTCTAGTAGGGGCGAGCTTGATTACTGCGACATTGCTCTCAGTTTAACCCGAAAGGAAAGATCGGCAGGGGTTTAAACCCCTGCCGGACTGAACCGAAAACGCATATTTGTTGACAGCAATACTCCTGACCTTACCCTACTTTTTAGACTTGATACAACTTCCAACTAGCCATCGCCAACATTCCGTAAATAACAAACTTTAGCTGGCGTTTAGGCATAATTTGGCAGAATTTAGCCCCTACTAAAACTCCTGGCACCGAACCCAACCAAATAGGCAATACTAAACTCCAGTCTACTGTTCCGAGGCTGACGTGTCCCAAAGATGTAAACATCAATAAAATTGCCGCCTGGGAAATATCTGTACCCACCAATTTAGAAGTATCCAGGCGGAAAAAAGCAATCAGCAACAGTGCAAACATCGAACCGGAAGACACGCTAGTCATTCCCACTATGCAGCCTAAAATTGCTGCCGCACTCACAGTATAAATACCAGGGCTATTTCGTTCTAGACAGTAGGCAGGGTTTAGGTTTAGAGTTTAGAAGTCGGATTCACCCTAACTTATGA